>JAJRPV010000063.1 GCA_024280575.1 Campylobacterales bacterium | reverse complement strand
CCTATCTCACAGGTTTTACTTGTTGAAAAGGCATATTTCACATCTTTTGGAATTTCTTCCTTTAGATGCCTAAGGGCTGATTTGTTAAGCTCAGGAAATGTAAAACCTCGATCTCCTGCAAAACCGCAACATGTAACACTTTGTGGTATCGCTACACTTGAACTACACATTCTCGCAACTTCGGCAAATTTATCTGCCAAACCGCTTTTTCTTGTGCTACATGTGGTGTGTATAACTATCGGGTCGTCAACTTGTTTAAATGTCAGTTTTTTTGCTAAAAATTCTATGATAAACTCAACCGTATCATAAACTTTCAAATCTGATGGAAAATTTTGCTCTATCGTTTTACTGCAAGGACTCATGTCACAGAGAATCGGATATTTCCCGTTTTCACTCGCATCTCTTAAAGCGATTTCTAATTCGTCGGATTTGCTTTTACCCTCTTCTTTGAAGCCCTTTGAGCTAAAAGGCATACCGCAACAAAGATTATCAATATTTTTGGGAACAATCACTTCATACCCGGCTCGTTCAAGCAAAATTACCACAATCTCGCTAATACTTAACTCACCTTTTTTAGCTCTTGGGTTTGCCATAGTTCTGTTTATGCAAGATGAAAAATAGACAACTTTTTCCTTTGCATTTAAAATAGTCCGTTTAATCTTGAATTTTTCACCTTTTGGTAAAGATGAACTCCAAAGAGGCATAGCATTCTTTGTGATTTTCCTAAGTCCCAAGCTCATGCTCTCCATCGCACTATTTGGTATGACAGAATTTACTCCTTTTACCGTACTTAGGGCAAATCTGCCTACACTCAAAACTGTTCCGTAATTATTTGCTATACTCCAAGCTACTTTGTGTCCTAATTTTCCTATCTGTTTAGCTCTTAATTTTTTGGTTAAATTTCCAGTATCGATTCCGATAGGACAAGAGATTGAGCATAATTGACATGTAGCGCAAGTTTCCACTCCGTCGTATTGGTATAGTTTTTTGAATTCTTCCAACTCTTCTGTTTTGCCATTTTCTTCAAGGATTGTCATATATCTGTTTGAGACAATTCTTTGCCTTGGAGTAAGAGTTAAAAAATTAGATGGACAGTTTGGCTCACAATATCCGCACTCTATGCATGTATCGATCAAATCATCAGTTTTTGGCATTGCTTTGAAGTTTTTTAGATGAATTTTTTTATCATCATTTAAAATTACGCCGGGATTAATAAGCCCTTTTGGATCAAAAATATGCTTGATCTCTTTCATGAGATTATAAGCATCTTCTCCCCACTCAAGCTCTACAAATGGAGCCATATTTCTTCCTGTTCCGTGTTCTGCTTTTAGGCTACCTTTGTATTTAAGGGCAACCTGATCTGCAACTTCAGCCATAAATTTTTCATATCTTTTTATCTCTTTTTCATCATCAAATGCTTGAGTAAATACAAAATGCAAGTTTCCCTCTAGCGTATGTCCAAAGATAATCGCTTCGTCGTATCCATACTTTTTAAACATGGCTTGAAGCTCAAGCGTGGCATCTGCCAAATCTTCAATCGGATATGCCACATCTTCGATGATAACCGTAGTTCCAGCTTTTCTCACAGCTCCCACAGCAGGAAAAAGACCTTTTCTAATATCCCAGTAAAGATTATATTCTTTTGCAATGTCTGTAAATTCCAATGGACGAACCGTCTTAAAATCTTTTAGTTCATCTAAAATAATTTCTATATTTTGTTTCAACTGTTCCTTGCTTGGTGCTCTTGTTTCAACCAATACTGCTGTTGCTTTGTCGTCTAAAGTTTTAAGAAAACTAGGCATTCCTTCTTTGTTTTCAACACTTCTAAGTCCTGCTCTATCCATAATCTCTGCGGCATCCACGCTTTTTCTGCAATGCGTTTTCATGGTTATCACGGCGTCACATGCATCTTTTATATTTCTAAAAATCATCAAGGCACTTGCTTTGTCGGCATATTCCGGAACAGTTTTGTAAGTTATATCTTTTATAAAGCCAAGAGTTCCCTCGCTCCCTATCATCAGATGCGAAATCATATCTATGGGATCTTCAAAATCCACTAAGGCATTCAAAGAGTATCCACAGGTATTTTTTATTTTAAATTTTCTTACAATTTTATCATGCAAAATTTTATTCTTTTTAATCTTCATATGCAATTGTTTTATGCTCTCAATCATCAAGCCATGTGTTGCTATAAAATTTTCTTTGCTTCTTTTATCGCTAGTATCGAGTTGGCTTCCGTCAAAAAAAACTATCTTCATACTATGCAGTGTTTTATACGAATTATCAGCCACACCACAACACATTCCGCTTGCATTATTTGCAGCAATTCCACCCACCATAGCACAACTTATACTTGCAGGGTCCGGTCCGATTTTTTTGCCATATGGAAGTAAAAAACTATTTGCATCAGCTCCGATAACTGAAGGCTCAAGCGTGACTAAAGAGTGGTCATCACTGATTTTTTTTCCACGCCAATCTCTCGAAGTTACTATTAAAATAGAATCCGTGATAGCTTGTCCGCTTAAACTTGTACCTGCCGCTCTAAAAACAACAGGAAGTGAAAAAGATGAAGAGAGTTTTAAAATTTTTGCAACTTCATCGGAGTTATTTACCCAAATCACAATTTTTGGCACTAATCTATAAAAGGAAGCATCTGTACCATAAGCTATTGTGTGCAATGGATCTGTAAATATTCTTTGTTTTGGAAGTTTTGTTATTAACTGTTCATAAAATTTATAATAGGAACCTTCTAATTTCATATTTTTCCTTTTATAGTATTTTATCAAATATAACAATAAAATATGAGAAAAATATGAGAAAAAGAGAAAACTTGCATAAAATAAATTTTATGCAAGTTTATAAGTACTTACTCAATAGTTATTTAACTGATCTTACGCACTTTTTCTCGAAAAGTCCAACTTTTCGTAGCTTTAGGGGATTGTAGGGACTTTTGTCCCTGCCACTATAACGAGCTTTGCTCATTATAGTGCATAAGGTCAATTATTTAAGAAATTGATTGATACCAAACCAACTCGGCTCTATCACCAAAATTGCTAAAATTAAAACCTGTATCGCAATAAAAGGCATAACGCCTTTATATATATCCATCGTCCTAACGCTACTAGGCGCAACTCCTCGCAGATAAAAAAGACTAAATCCAAAAGGTGGAGTCAAAAATGAAGTTTGTAAGTTCATGGCTATTAAAATAGCATACCATACGGGATTAATTCCAAGATTTATCGCAATTGGAACTAAAATAGGAACAATAATGTATGAAATTTCAACAAAGTCTATAAAAAATCCCAAAAGCATGATAGCTAGCATAGATGTAAATATAAATCCCCATTTCTCTCCAGGAAGACTCATCATAAAGTTTTCAACTATCGTATCTCCGCCAGAGTATGTAAATACCATAGAAAAAGCGGTTGCTCCTATAAGTATGGCAAAAACCATAGCTGTAACTTTAGCAGTTTCAAGTGCCGAATCTTTAAGCATCACAAGAGAAAACTGTTTGTACATAACCGCTAGAATCATCGCACCGACTGATCCAACTGCGGCCGATTCCGTAGGCGTTGCAACACCCGCAAAAATAGAACCCAATACAACAACGATGAGAATTAATGGGGGTAAAATCGCTTTCAATGCTCTCATGATTTGCTTTGGCTTGCTTTCGTTTAAATCACTTGGAGGAATTGCCGGTGCGGCATCTTTATCTTTAAACGCTACGATAATAATATAAAGTATATATGCGCCAACAAGTGACACACCAGGAATTACCGCTGCTTTAAACAAATCTCCAACAGGAACTTGAAAAACATCACCCAAGATAATCAAAACAATTGATGGTGGAATAATCTGCCCTAGCGTTCCAGATGCACATATAGTTCCTGTTGCAAGTTTTTTGCTGTATTTATACTTTAACATAACAGGCAAAGATATAACTCCCATGGCAACCACACTCGCTCCGACAACACCGGTTGAAGCTGCTAGTAAAGAGCCAACCAGTACTGTACTAATCGCAACTCCGCCTCTTAGATTACCAAATAGCGTTCCCATGGATTCTAGTAATTTTTCTGCTAACTGAGATTTTTGAAGTATAATACCCATAAATATAAAAAGAGGGACTGCCATCAAAATTGTATTTTGCATGATTGAGTAAATCCTAAAAGGCATGAAGCCAAACATATCAACGCCATTATCTATAAAACTCTGCATTATAGGAAGGTGGTTTTGCAAGGCATCCACAACACCAAATGAAAGTCCAAATATAACAGCCACCGTACCAAAAGTAAAAGCCACAGGAAAGCCTATCAACAGCATGACAAGCCCTGCTCCAAACATTACAATACCGGTCATAGTGCTTCTCCATCTTTATAATCTACATCCATTCTTTTTGCCTTATCCTTTTTATAAATGTTTAGATTTTGCACAAAATAACCAAAATCCATAAATATCAACAACCAAAAAGACCCTGGTATCAAAGCTTTTATAATCCATCTATGAGTAAGCCCTCCTGGATCACCGCTAATCTCGTGTGAAGTATATGATTCCATGACAAAATCAATGGAATTTATGGCTATAAGCAAAGCCAAAGGTAAAATAAATACGACGGCTCCCATCATATTTACCATAGCTTTTTTTCTAACTGACCAAGAATCATACAAAATATCGACTCTCACATGTCCCTCTTCCATAAGAGCGTAAGACATGCCAATTAAGATCAACACTGAAAACAGATGCCATTCCAACTCTTGCATTGCGATTGAGCCAACATGGAGAATATACCTTGCCAGTGCATCGTATGCGACATTAAAAGTCAAAAGTAACATTGTGATAAATAAGAAGATTCCCATATATTTGGTTATCTTTTTATAAAACATTTCTATTTTATCTAACATTGTAATCCTTGTTTGATTTTTTAAATTTTCATAAAAATTGGTATATTTATACAATTTTTATGAAAATTTGCCACCAAGAGATTTGGTGGCAAATTTAGCTTATTTAGCTGCTTTCACATTCATAGTTGTGTTTAAATATTCATAATCAGAAATCTTAGTCCAAGCTCTAACTTTTTTCATATAAGCTTTTTGAGACTCTATAACTTCTTTAAATTCTGCATTTTTTGCTTCATCTATAGCCAATAATTTATTGTTAGCTTTTTTCATAGCAGCAATAACAGATTTAGGGAAAGATTTAACTTTGATATTTGGATAATCAGTCTTTATCTTAGCCCATGCTATTGCACTCATATGATAATTTTCTATATACATATCATATGCAGAAAGCTTCATAGCAGCCTTAAGTATTTCTTGATACTTTGGAGACAATTTTTTGAATTTTTTAATATTTACGAGATATTGCAATTCAGTACCAGGTTCATGCCATCCTGTATAGTAGTATGGTGCAACTTTATGAAAGCCCATTCTTATATCCATTCCAGGTCCAACCCATTCAAGTGCATCAATAGTACCTCTTTCAAGTGAAGTATAAAGTTCACCTGGAGCAATATTTGTAACGGTAACACCAAGTTCAGACATAATTTCACCGGCAAATCCAGGAATCCTCATCTTAAGACCTTTAAGGTCATTTACGCTGTTTATCTCTTTTCTAAACCATCCACCCATTTGGTTTCCTGTGTTTCCACCAGGAAATGAGTAAACTTTATGCTTAGCATATACTTTTTGCATCAATGCCATTCCGCCACCATAATAGAACCAAGCATATTGCTCAGGAGCAATCATGCCAAATGGCATCGTAGTAAAAGGAAGGGTTGCTAGATCTTTACCTTTCCAATAGTAAGATGCGCTGTGTCCCATCTCATATTGACCAAGTTTAACCATATCTAAGATACCAAATGGAGACTTGTGTTTATTTTTAGAGTCTATTCTAATAGTAAATTTACCACCACTTAACTCTTTAACCAAATTTGCCATTTCATGTACGGCGTCAGTAAACGGAGGCAAACTAGTACCCCATGTCATAGCCAATTGCCAATGTACAGTTTTATCTGCAGCATTTGCACCAACAGCTATAGCAGCTGCTAAACCTAAAGTTCCAATAACTTTTCCTAGCTTCATATGTTCTCCTTAAAATTAGTTTTTGTTACATATTCATCTGACATACAAAAACATTTTAACCTCGACATATGACAAGCATATGACATTTTATATTTTAAAAGTCTTACAAGGCAATTATAAAAAAAATTGTTACAAATCGAAACAATTTTATAGGTGAACTTTAAATAAATAGCCCACATCTACAACAGTCTCTATACAATCAATTGGTATTTTTTTTCTAATTCTTCTCATTAGAGATCTAATAGAATCAATACTTGTAAAACTTCCCTCCCATACAATAGCTTGAATGGTATCAATGGAAACCACCTTTCCCCTCTTTGATAACAATAGATTTAAAAGAAGTCTCTCTTTTTTTGACAAATGCTCTCGAACACCACTTATCTCTAAGGCACTATCTTTAAAATAAAAAACACAATTTTCATAAATCTCTATAATATCTTTATCAAAATTACAAAGCTGTTCTATTTTAATTTCCAATTCATCTATGAAAAACGGTTTTTTTAAATAATCGCTACAACCAAATTTATACGCATCTTTTATAGTATCAAGTTCAACCGTAGAACTTATTATAATTATAGGAGTATTAGTATTGTATTCTCTAATTTTTTTCAGCAACTCTATACCATTAATAGATGGTACATTTATATCCAACACAAAACATATATATCCATCATCTATAGCTTCATATGCCTCTTTTCCATCTATAAAGCTACACATTTCATACCCCTTGGCATTTAGCCTTTTTGTTATAGTATCGTTTAATCTTTTATTATCTTCTAATAATAAAATTTTCATTTAACTGTCCCCTTTTTACGGAAGTAATTCCGTAAAAATTCCTCGCACTTATGCAACGAAGTAAAAACTTCTGTAAAATTCATTTGTCTATCTCCTTGTTTGGGACTATTATATTGAAAATTACCTTATTTATATAGTTGTATGCGCTAATTTTTCCATTCATTTTATCTTCTATGATAACTTTTGCCATATATAAACCTAAGCCCGTACCTTTTTTATTTGTACTAAAGTATGGGTCAAAAATCAAGTCCAAGATATCATCTTCTATGAGATTTCCATCATCACTGATTTTAATTTTTACATTTTGGGATTGCGATTCTATATCAATATCTATATCTATATTCTTACCATTTTTTGTTTCTATTAGTTTGTGTTTTGCATTGTTAATTATATTTAGTAAAACCTGTTTAAACTCATTTTTATAACCATATATAGGAACAAAATTATCTCTACATGTAACACTTAATTTAATATGAGCATAAAATATTTGCCTACCGACAATCTCCAAAACCTCATCTAATGCTTTTTTAGCACAAAAGACGGCTTTTTTTGTAGAAGGTTTCAGAAAATTTCTAAAATCACTCAGTGTTTTTGACATATATTGTATTTGGATCATAGATTCCTGAACAAAATCTTTCATTTCGTTTTCATTCAATTCTTTTTGTTTATAACTAAACTCCAAGTCCTGCAAGATAGCTGAAAGTTCAACTAAAGGTTCATTCCATTGATGAGCGATGGCAGCAATCATCTCACCCATCTCGGCAAGTTTTGATTGTTGGATTATAAACTCTTTTTGTTGGTTTCTTTGTGTTATATCATCCATAATACTAACAATCCCGCCTATACTTCCATCTATATTTTCATATGCTGTTTTACTGTAACTTACAATCCTTGCTCTGCCATCAGGGAAATGAAGAGTTTTTTCAAAATTATCTGTTCCTTTTTTACTTAAAAGTTCTTCATCTTTTTTAGCTTGTTCTTTCGCCCACTCCTCATCAAAAAAATCATATACGGTTTTATCAATAATATCTTCTCGTTTGCAATTAAAAAGTTTAGCAAAAGCTTTATTACACCCAATATATCTACCATTTATATCTTTGTAGTTTATAGGATTAGGAATAGTATCCATCAAAACGCTTATAAACTTCAGTTGATTTTTTAATTCCACTTCACTCTTTTTTCTTTTTATAGTATTTAAAATTAGAAAAATTAGAAAAATAGCTATAACAAGAAAAATAGACAAAGTTACCCATACAAGCTTTTTGTATTGCTCATAAAAAGAGAATGGTTGGTTTATAATTTTATATTTTTTTATATTTTTGGGTATTTTTATGTTATATCTATTTAGTTCATTAAAATCAAACATGTACTCATTTGGACTTTCTTTCAATATAGGTATCTCTCTTGGTTTTGCTCCGTTTAATATTTTGTCAACCATCTTTGAAGCCGCTGCTGCCTGAGAAGTAGCACTTGTAAGAAGTCCTCCTACGATTCCTTTTCCTAGATAAAAATCCCAAAGTCCATATATTGGAGCATTTGATATGTCTCTAACTTGTCTTAAACTCTCTTTGTAAGTAAATTTCTTACCCGTTTTATCTTTAAAAAGCAAAACCCAAAGTATAATAGTATTTTTAGGCAGATTTTTAATTTTCGTTTTGAGATTTTTTAGTGAAATATCATCAACATATTCAAAATTTACCCTATTTTTATATTTTGGCAACACCCTAAATATATCTCTTTTTATAGCATAACCGGTTTTAGACTTATCATTAATAATAACAATATTTTTACATTTCTTATGAATTTTAAGAATCAAGTCTATATTTTTTTCTATATCTACATTTTCAGCAACTCCTGTAGTGTATTGCCTCATATTATTTTCATAAATCATAGACTCATCAAAATTATTTATCCCCAAAAAAACTACCGGTAAATCTTTAAAGAGAGATTCATGATATCTAATAACAAACTCCAAAGCGTTATTATCAGCGGCAATCACCAAATCAAAATGTCTGCCTTTAAACTGCTCACTATATAAGTCAAACAATCTATCAAAATATATAGGAGTTGCAATTTTCTTTGTATCCATATAGACTGTAGTTAATGAAGTTTTTTGATTATTTTCATATTTTTTTTCTAAAACTTTTGATATATCATCACTCCATTTATATCCTCTGTGATAGGAGTGAACCAAAAGTATATTTTTAATATCACTTAGTGCAAAAATATTTGACACTAAAAATATAAGTAAAAATAATTTTTTAATTATTGCAACTTGGTATTGATTCTGAGTCACTTGAAAATTCTTGCAAAAATCTAATCATTCTATTTTTTTCTTTTTTAAAGTCATCTGATTCAAGGTATTTAACAACATTTGGATTTTTATCATGAAAACTTTTTAACTCAGCTATATCTTTATTTAAAAAATCTTTCCACTCTTCTTGAGTTGCAACATTTCCCCACATTTTTCCTGAGCCATGGCAAGATGAACATCTGTTTAGATAATATTTCTGCCCTCTTTTTTCGTGTGCACCAAAAACAAAAACTATGCTTACTAGCAATAATATTATAAATTTCATTTGTATTTATTCCCATATAAAGTTTTAAATCTCTTAAGAGCATCTTTTGCCCATTTTTCCATATCACTAGCATTCCAAAAACCATAAACAATCATATGTTTTTTACCATTTCTCGCCAGTTTTTCTTCTCTAGGACCCATAAATATAAAAGCTGGTGTTATGCTTACAATAAATCTAGGCGGTGCTTGATCCGTTACTTCAGACTCAATAGAATCAGACCCCGTTCCTGTATCCAACTCTAACCTCTCAAAATTATTCTCTAAAAATTTGGCTAGTTTTGGATTTGGCAATACTTCTTCTATAACTTTTGGACAGTAAAAACAACTAACAGAATGTAAAAATAAAATTATCGGCTTTTTCAATCGTACTGCATTACTCTTAGCTGATTCCAAATCTGTTTCCCAACCATCAACAATATCATTAGCTCCAAATGCAAAATTTGTATGTATTATAAGTAATATAATTATAAGTAATTTTTTCAAACTATTCTCCTTTTTTCACCTATTATGTTACATTTTGAAACCTTAAAATATCTATAAAAATGAATTTTAAAACAAGTTTATATAAAAGCACTTAGAGAGCACTTTAATAGCATATACTTGCAATAAGTCATTAGTTTGACAAATTCTAAAAAGGAGAGAATATGTTGAAATCAAGCTTTGCAAAAGTTCTGTTTCTCGTAACTCTTATTTCTTCGTGGGCGTTCGCAGACTGTATGTCGTGCCACAAAGGCATAGAAGATATAAGACATCAAGATTCAGACATGATGCAACAGATTAAGGCTCTAGGAGCCGGTGTTGGTGATCCTGCAGGATGCACCATTTGCCATGGCGGTAATGTAAAAGCCACCACTAAAAAAATGGCACACAAAGGCGCTCCAAATCACCCAGGTGGTTTAGAAGCATTTGTAAGAGATCCTGGTAGTTATTGGATTATGGACAAAACTTGTGGTATTTGTCATGCCGATACTGTGGCAAATATGAAAAAGGCTCTTATGGCTACTGAGGCAGGTAAAATTCAAGGCAATCTACACACTTGGGGCAGTGAAGATACTCAAAAGGTGAAATTTGCTAACTACGATGTAAAAGATAAGGATGGCAAAACTCCTGCGTGGGGAACTGATACTTATAAAAAGTATATGGTTTCTATGATAGATAAATATCCTGATCAATTTCCAACCGAGCTTAAACAACTTCCACTTCCTCCTCAAAGCTCAGATGATCTTATGGAAAAAAGCGATAAAGAGATAGGGTATCACGCGTCTATAACCTATCAAAGAAGCGATTGTCAAAGATGTCATATCGGTGTAAGAGGTAGAAAAGGCAGAGGAGACTGGAGAGGTATGGGATGTAGTGCTTGTCATATCCCTTATGGAAATGAGGGTATTTATGAAGGAAATGATCCAACTATAAATAAAAAAGAACACGGACACCTTTTGGTGCATGAAATCCAAGCAACAAGAGATGCTAAAGTTCATGTTCCGACAACTGGTGTAACTTTCAGTGGTATTCATCCTGAGACTTGTAACTCTTGTCACAACAGAGGTAAGAGAATTGGTGTTTCATACATGGGTATGATGGAGCAACCTTACGGTTCACCTCTAATGCCAGGAGGTAAAGCACAAAGCAAGACTCACGGAAAAAGATATACTCACCTAAAATCTGACATACATTTTAAAGCCGGAATGACTTGTCAAGATTGTCATACATCTATTGATATGCATGGTGACGGTACACTTTTTGGCACAACTCTTGGTCAAGTTGAAATTGAGTGTTCTGACTGTCATGGTACAACTAAAAAATTCCCTTGGGAACTAAATATAGGATATGGCGAGAAAAACTTAGCCGTTAATGCACCTAAAGGTCCTAGAGGATTGGCAAAAAAACTTCCAACTTACATGGAAAAAGGTATGGTATATGACCCACAAGGTGGTTATCTACTGACTACAAGAGGAAATCCTCTTGGAAATGTTGTTAAAGCAAAAGATAGCAATAAAGTTATAGCTCATCTAGCAAGCGGGAAAGATCTCCTTGTTCCTGTTCTTAAAACCAAACATATCAAGAAAAGCTTCAATTCAAAAGATGCAGAAGTTGCCATGGATACAATTCAGGCACATATGGATAAATTGGAGTGCTACGCATGTCACTCTAGTTGGGCACCTCAGTGTTATGGTTGCCATGTTAAAGTTGACTATAGAAAAGGCAAAAGCAAGATAGACTGGATTGCAAGTGGCTCCACTCACTTTAAAAATGGTGAAACAAGCGAATCAGTTCTTGGAACAAAAGGTAAAAAACAAATAGGAAAGGCCAGCGAAACAAGAAGCTATACTGAATGGGAAGATCCTATTCTTGGTATCAATGGCGAAGGATTAGTGACTCCTATTATGCCTAGTTGTCAAGTTACATTTACTGTAATCGGACCAAATGGAAAAACTCTTATCCTTAACAAGCAAGCAAGAGTGCATGATAATGGCCACATAGTAGATGCTATCGATATGTCACCAGTTCAGCCTCACACAACAGCTAAAAAAGCCCGAACTTGCGAGAGTTGTCACTCTAGCCAAAAGGCTTTAGGATACGGTAAAAAAGATCCTATGATAGACCAGGACAAAAATGTAAAAATCGACCTACAAAATCTTGCAACAGGTAAGTTTGCATCATCTCATGCAACAGTACAGATGGAAGCAATTCCTGGCATGGATTTTGGTTGGTCTCAAGTTGTCACAAGAGATGGTAAACAGCTTGCAAATGTAGGTTCGCACTGGCCAGCCTCTCGTCCACTCGACCAAAACATGAGAGAAAAGATGGAAAGAACGGGTGTTTGCATGGGTTGCCACCAAAACATGACAAACAAAGAGTTGTGGAAAAAAGTAAATATAACTCCAGGTATACTTACTGATAAAAACCATATAAAAAGGGTTAATCAAATTTTTCATAATTCTGTAAAAAAATAGGAGCATTTCTTCTGTTTTAAAGTAGCATAGTGTAGGCTCTTATCTACACTATGCTATAATTTATGAGTCTTTATCAAAATTTTTAAGTATATAAAAAATTGTGATAAAAATTTAATAAAAAAAAGGGAAACGATGAAAAAAACTTTGATCAAAAGTTTGGGAATATTAAGTATTGCCTTATTTATATTCGCAGGTTGCCAAGATGAACAGACAACTGTAACAAAACTGGAAAAACCAAAAGTTATCGCAAAAACACAAACACAAAAAAGCGTAAAAATAGAAACACATGTTGCCAAAAATAGAAACACAAAAACTTCAGAAAAGATAGTAAATGTAAGTGATGTTTTTAAAGATGCTGTTACGATTGCTCCGAAGGGAAAGTATGAAATAACCATTTTTGAGAGTGATAATTGCCCATACTGCACTAAAATGAAAAATGATATTGCCAATTCCAAAAAATTAAAAGATGAGTTAAAAAATCAATTTACCACATATTCTCTAAATGTACAAAGAAACAGAATGCACAAACTCCAACACGAAGGAAAAGATTTGGATGTTGATACCAAAACTTTGATTAGCATCTACAATGTTCAGGCAACTCCTACACTGATTTTTTCAGATAAAAAAGGTAAAAGTATATTTGTGGTACCCGGCTATATGCCGACAAAACAGTTTTTAGTCACACTTGATTTTGTAAAAGAGCAAAAATGGCTAGGACTTGACAGAAAAAACGGTGATGTGTACAAAGCTCTAAAGAATTATTATATTGATCACGGTATTAATGTCAGTAAAAAAAGAGATAAATCATGAAAAAATATATATTGCTTCTTATCTTCTTATCACTTGGTATCATAGCTGTTCACGCAAATGATTCGATAATGCAACACACAGAAAGACTAGTTGCAAATGGAAAAAATGTTCTTCTTCTTTTTGAAACAAAAACATGTCCTTATTGTAAAATATTTAGAAAAGACATAAAAGAGGATAAAGTTCTACACAAATTATTAAAAGACAACTTTAATCTCTACTCCATTCCTTTAGATGAGTATCATGAGTACGAAATGGGTGATAAAAATCCACCAAAAAATACAAATACAACATCTCTAAAGATGGGTTTTACAGTAAAAGCAACCCCACAAATCATAATGTTTGATAAAAATTGGAATAAGATTATCCAGCTACCTGGATATGCAGATCCTAGCATGATGAAAATATTCATCAATTACATAGTAAAAGGCATATACAAAAAAGAGGATTTAAACAAATACCTAAAAGAGACTGGACTTATAAAATAATTTTGGATTTAAGTTATGCGAATAATTCTACTTGAAGATGACTCTTTTATCGCCCAAGAGATAAAAATCTATTTTGAGATGAAAGATAATCAGGTAGAAATTTTTACAAACGGAGAGGAACTTTTAGATAACTCTTTAATATTCACAACAGATATATTTATACTAGATATCAATACTCCTATCAAAAATGGTATAGAAACTCTCAAGGAGCTTAGAACTCAAGGCATCCAAACTCCGGCAGTTTTTTTAACATCTATGTCTGATATAGACTACATAAAACTTGGTTTTGATGCCGGATGCAGTGATTACATAAGAAAACCTTTTCATTTTGAAGAATTGGAAATCAGAATAAACAAGATAGTTTTTCCAAGAAATTCAGAAAAAATCCAAATTGGTCCAAAACAGTTTTTCGACCTTTCAAGAAGAGAGCTTATTGATAAAGATAAAATTGTTGAGATAAGTGAAAATGAAAAAAACCTTCTCTTTTTTTTGATAAAAAATGTTAACCATATTTTAAATTCAAATATCATAATAGACTATATTTGGCAAGACAAAATTGTATCAGACAATACACTGCGGACTCTCATAAAAAAACTTCGTTCCAAAAGTAGTTATGATTTTATAAAAAATGTTAGAGGCAGTGGCTACAAAATAGAAAAATATGACAAACATTGAAAAGATAAAAAAGCAGAAAAAGCGCTTTAGGAAAATTTTAGTTATATCCTATATTGCTTTTGCTATACTTATTTTATCTTCAATATATCTTCTACATGTAAAGATCTCTTCAGAAGAGTCTTTAAAACATTTCCAACAAAACACCATGCAAAACTCCTACCAAAAACAAAGATATATAGATAATTTTCTAAGCAGAAGTTCAAATTTGATAAAAGCAATCTCTGTGAATAAAGAATTTATATCTTTCGCAAAAAATGGGAAGAGTAGAAAAATTGCTGAAGATTTACTCTTCTCCATGATTAAAATCGATAAAAATTATATGCAACTGAGATACATAGATGCAAACGGAAATGAGATTATTAGATTTGATAGAAAGAACATAGGTTCACCCGTTTTTCAACAAAAAAACCTACAAAATAAATCACAAAGATATTATTGCAAGAAATGTGCACTTCTAAAAAATGGGCAAATTTGGTTTTCAAATATCGACTTAAATGTAGAACACGGAAAAATTGAAAAACCTATTAAGCCGGTTATTAGGGTTTCTACGCCTGTTTTTAATCAAGATAAATATCTTGGTTTTCTGATTTTAAATGTATTTATGGAAAGCTACCTAAATGACTTGACCGAATCTTCAATATATGATTTTTATTTATGTGATTTAAGCGGCAACTTTTTGATTAATAAAAACCCAAAAGACAACTGGTCAAAGTATTTGGATAAAAAGATTAATGCCCTAGATGAGTTTAGCATCAGAAAAGAGGATTTTTCAAAAAATACTTTTTTTTCAAAAAAAGATATATATTTTATTAAAACATTAAAAATTTCCGGATTCAATAATTTAAAATTAATATATTTTGAAAATCTTAAACAGAAACGATTGACTGCGGAATTGATTCAAAAAAGAGTTCTTACAACAGTATTATTTGCTATATTTATCTCGTTTCCTTTTGCATATTTAGTCGCATTCCCTATATCTAAGTTATATGATTCACTCGAAATAGAAGCTGAAAACATAGCCAGAGAAGCAAATAATCTAGAAATCAGAGTGCAAGAAGAGATTGAAAAAAACCGTGCAAAAGACAAATTGCTTGAAAACCAGGCAAAACTTGCAGCTCTTGGTGAAATGCTAGGAAATATAGCTCATCAATGGAGACATCCAATCACAAGACTTTCTCTTATAATACAAAACTTGAAGTCTTTATATGAAAATAAAAAACTTACCGAAGAGCATTTTCTTAAGTATTATAAAAATTCCTTAGAACAAATTGATTATATGTCCGATACCATAGAAGATTTTAGAAATTTCTACAGAGAAGATAATAAAAAGTCTTTCTTTGACCCATCTTTAGCTATAGGAAATGCCTACAAAATTGTAAACGCTTCTATTAAGCATGAAGGCATAAAACTATCTCTTCATATAGAAGATAAATTTGAGGTACTAGGCTATCAAAATCAATTTTCTCATGTTATCTTAAACATAATACAAAATGCAAAAGATGCATTGGAGGAAAACAACATACACAACCCTTATATAGACATAAGTTTATATACCAAAAATAATAAAAACATAATAGAAATTAAAGATAACGCAGGTGGAATAAATCCTGATATTTTGGATAAAATTTTTAATGCCTATGTTACCACAAAACAACAAAATGGTACCGGTATAGGCCTGTACATGTCAAGAACTATAATAGAAGAAAATTTTAATGGAAAACTATATGTTAAAAATTATGAAAACGGAGCTATATTTACTATCGAATTTAATACGATATAAAAAATTCTTTTGGATACTTTAGTATGGCAGCATGCTCTGCTACAGCCTCATCCATCGTATTGTATCTTTCATTAAATTTAGGATTATCATATGAAACCTCATTATTTATAATTTCAAAAACCATAGTCTCATATACCTTTCTCTCATCGTCACCTTCAAACCAGGAGTGACGGACATTCATACTTATCGTCGAAACTAAAAACTCTCTATCTTTAACTTTGAGTATGTTTTTTAACTCCAATTCTTTCATAAAAAATCCTTATTTATAGTTTTGAATTATATCTAAAAACTTTCCATTTAGCCAGCTGGAAAAATAATATGATATAATTCAAGAGTATTCAAAAAAGCAATAAAGGTCATTATGAAAGCAGATAAAGTTGATTTGTTAGATACCTTATCGGATAAAAAAGTACTCTATGCCGAAGATGATATGGGTATTGCAAAAAACACCATAGAAATTTTAGAATTCTTTTTTCAAAAAGTTGTTGGAGTAACAAATGGCAAAGAAGCGCTTAAAGAGCTTGAAAACAGTAGCTATGATGTACTGATCTTTGATGTTTTCATGCCTCATCTTGATGGTATAGAGACCATAAGAAGGGTGCGTCAAAGTGATAAAAAAATCCCAATAATCATTATTTCAGCTCATACTGAACAAGAGTATCTGTGGAGGGCAATAGAGCTTAAGATTACAAAATATCTGCCAAAACCATGTTATAAAGATACACTTTTAAAGGCGCTAGAGGCTATTTCCGTGGAACTCACAGACAACAAAACAGAGATAAAACTCTATGAACAGTGCATATACAATCCTTATACTAAAACGATTCATATCAATAAAAAAAGCAGTAAGCTATCTACCAACGAGAGCCGACTGTTGGAATATTTCATAAAACATCCAAACCAAGTAGTCTCTTATGACTCTATCTATAGCTATTTATGGGGAGTTGATACTCCAAGCAAAGAAGCTATCAAATTTATCATCAAAGAGTTAAGAAAAAAGATAGGCAAAGAGATCATAGAAAATATATATGGCGTGGGCTATATATTTAAAACCATGTAAAGCCTTATGCTTAAGATAAATCTGAAAATTTCCGCTATATTTTTAGTCGTATTATATGTCATAATGGTCGGATTTTTCTACAATTTTTACCAACATCTTGTCATTAAAGATGCAAAACAAGAAGTTGTAAATATCTTGAATACAACAAAAACTATCAGGAATTATGTAGAAAATATCCAGAAACCAGTCATATACAACCTAGAAAAAGAAGGAAAACTTTATAAAGACTTTTTTGACCCAAGAATCCTATCATCTACATATATTGTAAAAACTATACATCAAATGTATTCAGATTCCCTAAAGATGGAACATCATATTCCCTACAAATACAAACTCGCAGCAACAAACCCAAGAAATCCACAAAACAGGGCAGATAAGTTTGAAAAAAAAATTTTGGAAAAATTCAGAAAAAATAAAATTAAAGAATTCTCAACCATCCTTAAAGAGAAGGGAAAAAACTACTTTTTTGTTGCAGTCCCCACAGAGAGAAACAAACCATCTTGCATGAGATGTCATAGTACTCCAGATGTTGCACCCAAAGAGCTTATAAAACGATATGGAGACAAAGCGGGATTTTATGAAAAGGTAGGAGATTTAAGAGCTATTATTTCTTTGAAAGTACCTATATCACACATAGTATCATCACACATAAAAGACTTTCTAATTACTATATTTATAGCTCTTGTAGTTTTTATAATCTTTTTCATTTTTTTATACATTATATACAAAAAAAATCTAAAATTACAAGCTAGAAAAGACCTTCTATTACTGAATCAAAACAAACTCGCATCCATGGGTGAGATGATAGGAAACATAGCTCACCAATGGAAACAACCATTAGCGCAACTCTCTTTTATACTTGTAAATATCGAATTAAATTCTAGTAGAGGAAAGTTAACTGAATCAAAATTGAAAGAAAAAATAAGCGAAGCAAATGCGCAAATAGCTTTTATGTCAAATACCATAGACGACTTTAGAAACTTTTTTTCATCCGGAAAACCACAAGAGGAATATGCCATCAAAGATGTTGTCATTTTAACAGAACAACTTTTGAGCGCAACACTTGAAAAAAACAAAATTGAACTTTCCATAGACATTAAAAATAACTTTTACCTAGTGGGATATCCAAATGAAATAGTGCAGGCATTTGTGAACATCATCAATAATGCAAAAGATGCTCTCCTTGAAAGAGAGATACAAAATCCACAAATTTTAATTAAAACTTTTGTTAAGAATTCAAATAAGATAGTTACTATACAGGATAATGCAGAAGGTATCAATATTGAACCTATTGATAAAATTTTTGAACCTTACTTTACTACAAAATTTTCCAATTCAGGCACAGGAATAGGTTTATACATGACAAAAATGATTGTAGAGAAAAATAATGCCGGCAAAATAAGTGTGAAAAATCTACACACTGGAGCATTATTTACAATTATTTTTTAAAAATAGATTCAGTTTTACCTTTTCACTCCCTTTTCACTCCCTTTTTTATTATAAAATAAACTTACAATAAATTTTTAAGGAGATTATATGAAAAAAATTTCAAGCGGGTTGATTATTTCAGCTCTAATCGGTGTGTCAGCTATGGCTTTAACTGTTCCTGCAAACCACATGGTTGATTCTGCATGGTTAAAATCACACATGGGTGACAAAACTCTAGTTATCGTTGATGTTAGAAAAAAAGGTTACAAAAAAGAGCATATCAAGGGTGCTGTTGCTTGGAGAAGCAAAGATTTCAGAGAAGGCAGATACTATAGCAAAGTAACTAAAAAATCAATCCCTGGCTATGTTGCTTCTCCACTAACCTTTAAAAGAACTATGAAAAAAAGCGGTGTGAACAATGACAGTGCAATAGTTTTTTATTATGGCGGAACTGTATCAAAAGATTTTAGAGATGCAGCACTTGCTGATTTTACAGCTGAATATTATGGATTTCCAAATGTAGCTGTTTTAAACGGTGGATTTGCTGCTTGGAAAAAAGATGGTGGCGCAGTTGATAATGTAAGACCAAAAGTTAAAAAAGGTAATTTTAGCTTTAAAGGAAGAAAATTCAATCAAACCATCATGGCAACAGGTGAAGATATAGATGAAGCAAGCTGGACTGGCAATGCCCAAACTTTAGATTCAAACGGCAAGGATAAACACTGGGATGGAACTGCAAAAGATCCAAGAAGATTGCATGAAGGACATGTGAAAGGAGCAAAAGCTCTTAGTACAAAAATTCTTGCTGTTAAAAAAGATGGTGTTTATTATATAGGTGACAAAGCACTTGCAGCAAGCGAATTCAAAAAAGTTGGTCTTGATGTAAATAAACCTATCATATCTTACTGCAACACAGGACACTTGGCAGCTGGTACATGGTTCGTTGGCAAATATGTGCTTGGCATGGGAGACAAATCAAGAATGTACAGTGGTTCTATGGCTGATTATACAAGATGGCCAAAAAGAAGACTCGTAAAAGGAGATAAATAATTTTGGACTTATCGCTTCAAGACAAGATATCTGCATTATATTTATGTGCAGATATCTTGGATTATCCAGATGAAAATTTCTATAAAAATATAAAAGCAATTGAAAATTTGACAAATGAAAAATATCTCCTGCAAGAGGTTGTTCTTGAGGATGTTTGCTCTGAATACATAAGGATATTTTCTATGAATGCTACGAAATTAAGATGTGTACCTTATGCATCTTGGTGGTTGGATGGGAAAATGTCTGGAAAATCATTGTCAAAAATCATGGATTTTTATATTAGGTGTGGATATAAATTTGATGCTGAATCTTTAAAAAAACCAGCTGACAACATATCTTCTATGATAATATTTATCGCAATTTTAGCTGAAGAAAATCAATTTGACTATATCAAAGAGTTTACTAAATTCTTAAATTGGACAGATGATTTTGCAAATTCTTTAGATAAAGCAACAGATATAAAAGTTTTTCAGTATGCTTCAAATTTATCATCAAAAATAATAACTGACTTTATGCACTATAATGAGCAAAGCTCGTTATAGTGGCAGGGACTAAAGTCCCTACAACCCCCTAAAGCTACGAAAAGTAGGACTTTTCGAGAAAAAGTGCTTAAGGTCAGTAATAACTTCTTTCAAGGAAAAATTATGAGTACAAACGCAACAATTGTACGAAACAAACCCTCTGGTGCATGGTTAGTTTTGTCTTTTATCATAGCTGCTGCGAGTATTTATGGGATGTATCAAGTCTTTTTAAACGGACAAGAAGCATCTTACGGTATAAGCAGAGAGGTACCGTGGGGTATCTTAATCATTGGCTACTCGTTTTTGGTGGGTATAAGTGCAGGAACTGCTATCATTGGCTCTTTGGCCCATGTTTTTAAAGTTTCAGCATTTCATGTTATGAGCAAAAGAGTAGCTCTTATGTCAGTAGCAGCCCTTATAGGTGCATTTTTTATCATCTTCTGGGAACTGGCTGGTCCTTACCAACTTCAAACATTAAGATTGTTAAAATACTATACAAATTTTGAGATAACATCTCCTATTTGGTGGATGGTAACACTCTATATGATTGAAATGCCTCTGTTGGCTATCGAAGTATATTTCTTGGTCAGCCACAAACACGAATTAGCATTTTTTGCTTCATTGTTTGGCCTGTTTCTGAGTGTCATCGCTTACTCTACACTTGCATTTGTTTTTGCATCAAATGCTACTAGACCTCTATGGCACAGTACATCGTTTTCACTACTTTTTATAGTATCAGCCGCAACTGCGGGAGCAGCGATGGTTCTTCTCATGATATTTCTCAGCGGAAGAGGCAAGTTACTCATAGATAATGTTTCAGCTTTAAGCAAAATGCTTTTTTTAGGTCTTTGCCTTATATTTTTCATAGATACTTGGAATGTCTTTTTAAATACTTACGGGGTACAAAGCGAACTTGATGCTACCATGAAATTATTCATCGGAAACGGTCCTCTAGCATTTAATTTTTACTATTTAGAGCTAGGTATCGGAGTTCTTCTCCCGGCTATCTTACTTGCCATAAGCGGTTTTAAATCACCTTTTTTATCTGCTCTTGCGGGATTATTTATGATTATAGGCATGTTTTTTTCCAGATTTGATACGATTATAGGAGGGCAACTTTTATCTCGTCCTGATATTCACATGAATTTTACATTACATACTTATCATGTATCAAACAGTGAACTCTCAATCTTTATTGGTGGCTTGGGAGTTGCTGTTTTAATCTTTTTTCTAGGTGAAAAATTTATTGATTTAGAAGAGGAGACACACTAATGAGCAGACACAACATAAGCCGAAGAGGATTTTTAAAATTAGCAGGTGCAAGTTCTGTTGCTATCACAGCAGGAATCACGGGTCTTCCCTCTCCCCTTAAAGCATCAGCTGCAAAAGAGGCAGCCAAAGGTGCTAGATTTTTAAAATATGACAGAGGTGTTTACTCTCCTAGTTTTTGCGAGATGTGTTTTTGGAACTGTGGTGTTGATGTTTATACTAGAAATGGCGTAATCCACAAACTTGAAGGAAATAAACTAAATCCAAACAACAGAGGTCATCTTTGTGCAAAAGGAAATGCAGGAATCCAATCAACTTATGATCCTGACCGCATCAAGTCTCCATTAATCAGGACAGGAAAAAGAGGTGAAGGAAAGTTTAAAAAAGTTTCCTGGGAAGAAGCATACAAATATGTGTTTAATAAATTAAATCCACTTATAGATGAGTTTGGACCTGAAACTTTAGCTACTTTTATGCATGGAACGGGCGAGCCTTATCCTCACATGTTAACTATGGCACTTGGAAGTCCAAATATAACAATACCGGCTTATTCACAATGTATGGGAAGTCGAGAAATGGCTTGGGCACTTACTTTTGGAACAGGAGTTAGTGGACATGAGACATTTGATATGGCAAATTCAAAACATATAATGAGCTTTGGTAGAAATCTCGCAGGTGCCGTCCAGGTCAGAGAAGCAGAAGATTTTGCAGAGGGTCTGGCAAGAGGAGCAAAACTTACTTATATAGATCCAAGACAAAGCGAATCAGCTGTCAGGGCAACTGATTGGCTACAGATAAATCCCGGAACTGACATGGCTCTAGCTCTTGGTTTTATACATGTAATTATAAGAGACAATCTTGTAAATATGGATTTTGTAAGAAAATACTGTTACGGATACAATGAATTAAGCAAGCATATAAAAAAATACACTCCAAAATGGGCAAGTGAAAAATGCGGTATAGATGCTAAAACCATAGAAAAAATTGCTTGGGAATTTGCAAAGGATGCTCCAAATGTAGTAGCTGTTCCACCTAGAAGAATGACTAGATATGGAAATGATACACAAACAGTAAGGGCGATTGCAATCTTAAATGCACTTATGGGAAACTGGGGAGTTCCTGGAGGTATATTTGTAAGAAACAAAGTGCCAGTAGATTTTCCAAAAGAAGAACACCCTGATGCAAGCGATGCTAGAAGAGCAGATGGCGTGGGAGTTGGTGAAAAATTTCCATTGGCTCCACCATCCCTTGGTAGAACAAATGGTATATATGAAGCAACTCTTACTAAAAAACCTTATCCAATAAAAGCTTGGCTACTTTATGGAACAAATCCACTCTCTCACTCAAGTGTAGGCGTAAATAACATATATAAAGCTTTGGATAACTTAGAGCTAATTATAGCGATAGACACACAATTTAGCGATACTGTGATGTATGCGGATGTTATTTTTCCAGAATCTACCTATCTTGAAAGATATGATGCACCTTTTATACAAAAGGACAAAACACCTTTTATAGCTCTTAGAAAACCGGCCGTTAAACCAATCTATGATACTAAAGGTTGTTTTCACATATGTAAAGGAATCGCAAAAGAGTTTGATTTAGATGATTGGTTTCCTAAATCACCAAAAGAGATGACTGAAGAGCTATCTCAAGTCTTAAATGAAGAGCAAATGAAAACTTTAGAAAAAGACGGAGTTTTACTCTTTGAAGATGTTGATCCATATCCAAATGCAAGTGGTGGGGCTTTAAGCTTTACGACTTCTACTAGCAAAGTCCAGCTTTATGTAAAAGATTTAGAAGAGATGTATAAAAAACAAGGCGATGAATTTTCCCCTCTTCCAATTTACAAAGATCCTGTTATGCCAGGAAAAGGCGAATTTAGAATGCTTTTTGGCAGGACACCTCATCACTCACACGCAAGAAGTCAAAACAATTGGATACTATTAGAACTACAAGACGATACTCCCGTATGGATGAATCCAAGTGACGCAAAAAAGATGGGATTTAAAGATGGAGATATGGTAACCCTTGTAAATGCAAAAACCGGACACAAGTCACATCATAGTGAAAAATTAAAAGTTACTAAAAGAATCAAAGCCGGTTCAGTATTTATCCATCATGGTTTTGGCCATACTACAAAAGCGTGGACTAGAGGATATGATAAAGGTACTAAGGAAAATTGGTTTATAAGTGATGGTGTTGATCCACTTAGTGGGGCTGCAGCATTTCACAATGGCTTTGTAAAAGTGATAAGGGCATAATATGAGTTTAATTCAAAAAAACATAAAAAAAGAGAAAAATCTCGCCATGGTTATAGTAGGAGATAGATGTATAGGTTGTGATGCTTGTTATGTTTCATGCAAGACTGATTGGTATGTACCAGCCATGAAAGAGGCCTTTAGAACAAAGGTTTTTGAAGTAGAAGGAGAAGATATACATGGAAATCCAACCATAGGTTTTTTGCCGACTCTTTGTAATCACTGCGACAATGCACCTTGTGTTGATGTTTGTCCGACAGGTGCAAGTTTTAAGAGAGATGAAGACGGTATAGTCTTGGTTGAGCCTGATATGTGCATAGGTTGTAAGGCTTGCATGGTTGCTTGTCCTTATGATGCTAGATACTACAATGAGGAAGAGCAAACAGTTGACAAATGCACCTTTTGTCTGCCAAGAATTAGCAATGGACTAGATCCTGCTTGTGTAACAACATGTGTAGGAGAATCAAGAAACTTTGGCGATTTAAATGATAAAGACAGCAATGTTGCGAAATTGTTAAGAGATGCTACTAGCATAGCCAAACTAAAAGAGGACGAGGGAACATCACCAAATGTTTACTATGTCACAGTAAATTACTAGGAGAAACAAAATGAAAATGAAAAAATTAATCATAGGACTTATAGGATTAGGTATAGT
>JAJRPV010000062.1 GCA_024280575.1 Campylobacterales bacterium | reverse complement strand
CGTGCTTTAGTCGAGAGGAATTTTTGCTGGGCTTTGCTCAGTAAAAAGGGGACAATAAAATGAATTTACAGAAGCTTCAGCTTCGTGCTTTAGTCGAGAGGAATTTTTGCTGGGCTTTGCTCAGTAAAAAGGGGACAATAAGATGAAAAAAGATATAAATTTATGGCCTTATGGCATATTGGCTCTTATCATGGCAGTAGTGATAGGTGGTTTTTTTAGTGTAAGACTAGCTCTTGAGAATCCTGTCCAAGAGTCCACATACTTTATGGAACACTATCAAGGTGTTGAAGATAACGCTTATAAATTAGAGAAACAAAAAGATGCCTTTGATAAAAACTTTGAGATAAACTATAGCGTTAGTAAATTTAAGATTGGCAAAAATACTCTTGGATTAAAGATATATGATAAAATAAAGAAAAAATTTATAGATAATGCAGATATAGATATGCTTTTGACCAGATATGAAACAAATACTTTAAACAAGAAACTAAAACCTAAAAAGGTACAAAATCATACATATATTTTTGAAGATTTAGACATACAAAAACTCGGTCGATGGAAGATACTCACAACTACTAAGATTGATAAATACAGAGGTTTTAATTCTCACGAGATAAATGCCACGAGAAAATGACCAACCAATGACAAGAGTTTTCTCGACTAATAGAGGTGTAAGAGAATTTTATCAGGGTTTTTCAATAAATACTATACTTCCCAAAGCCATCACTATCTCTGATTTTGAGTCCAAAGCAATTTTAGTAAAAAACAGATCTTTTATAGATAAGGAAAATCGATTTTTATTGATGAGAGAAGCCGCAAATTTTAAAGAATTTGAAAAACTACAACTTGATTCCGATTTTCTTATTTTTCTCAATCATTCACAATATCTTTTTAAATTTTTTGATGAATTAGCAAGCGAAAATATCGAGATTGAATCATTAAGAGAGTTTGATACTTATGCACTTTTTGATGAGCATCTTGATGTATTGGAAGATTTGAAACAAAGATATATGAAACTATTGGATGAAAATAGCTTTGTTGACAGGGTAAATCTTGGTAAATTATATACCTTAAATGAGGATTATTTGAAAAATCTTGGCGAAATTCATATGCGCCTAGACGGTTTTTTAAGCAGATATGAGACAACTCTTTTTCAAAAATGCTCTAAATTGATTCCATTTTATATAGATTTTGAATTAAATAAATATAACAAAAAGAGCATAAATATATTTGAAAAACTTGGTTTTGAATTAAAAGAAAATTGTAGATACAAAATAGATTTGTCAAATGGTAAAATTCTCACATGTGAAGATATCAAAAAAGAAAACATAGAAGCAGAAGTCAAGATTTTCAATACAAGAGTTTCTCAGATTGGTTTTGTAAATTCTAATATAGCAAAATTTATTGATGATGGTTTGATGCCCGAAAACATCGCGGTTGTTTTGCCAGATGAAAGTCTAGCTGTTTATTTAAAAGAGTTTGATACATATAACAACCTGAATTTTGCCATGGGGTTTTCACTTAAAAATTCAAACCTTTATAAAAGAGTGGAGGCAATATCTTTATATCAAAATACCAATGAAAATGAAGAAAAATGCAGGATTAAAAGAGTTGGTATTTCGCAAGATATACTAAAACATATAAAGGGAAACTGGAAAAAGAAAACACCTTATGCAAAAACTATTTCCTTGATAAACGAGATATTGGAGTTAGATGCACGAGAGAGTGAGCAGGAGATATTTAAAGAGGAGATTTTTAGATTTTCCAAATTTCTTTCAAGATTGGATTTTTTAAATTTGGAACAACATTTTAAGCTTTTTATGAAAAGATTAAAAGAAAGAAGTCAAGATGACATAAGAGGCGGAAAGATTACTGTTATGGGTTTGTTAGAAACCAGAGGTGCTAATTTTGAAGGAGTGATAGTGCCTGATTTCAGTGATGAATTTGTACCTAGAAGAAGTGGAAAAGATTTGTTTTTAAATACACAGATACGAAAAAGAGTGGATTTACCCACAAAAAAAGATAGAGAAGATTTGCAAAAATATTATTACAATCAGCTTTTTTTAGGTGCAAAAAAAGTAGCAATTTGCAGTGTTGCAAATGAGACGACCATGCCTTCTCGTTTTTTAGATGAGCTTGGTTTGAGATATGAAGTCAGTCCAACATCAATTTACAACAGTGTTTTGTTTAATAAAAGAGAAAATTTTACACCGATTGTCGGTGAAATAAAAAATACAAGTTACAGTTTAAAGAACAGTGATTTGACTGCGACAAAACTCAACACACTCCTTACATGTAGAAGAAAATTTTATTTTAGGTATATAAAAAGATTAATTGAACCTCAAAATATACTCACAGATTCAAATGCCAAAATTGGTTTAAAACTTCATAGTGCCCTAGAGAGAGTTTTTTCACAAAGTGATGTTGCTTCAAATCCAAATCAACTGCTTGGTCATTTAAAAGATGAACTTCTTGACAGCAAGAGTAGAGAGTTAGAAGAATTTGAACTCAGAAATTGGCTTCAAGAGTTAGGCGAATTTGTAAAAAATGAAAAGCTTAGATATGAAGAAGGTTATAGAGTATATAAAAATGAGATAGAGCTAAAGTCAAAATTTGAAGGTTTTAACATCAAAGGAAAAATTGACAGAATAGACATAAAAGACAAAAAACTCTATGTCATAGACTACAAAAGTGGAAATGTTGATAAGCTTCTAAAGCAAAAACTGGAAAATGAAACAAATTTTCAACTCGAATTTTACTATCTATTGGCCTCAAATATTGCTACTGTGGAAGAAGTATATTATTATGATTTAAAATCAGGAAAATTGATGCCCGAGATTATGTTGGAGCAAAAATTGGAAAAGTTAAAAGATTTATTAAATGATTTAAAAGAGCCACTAAGAGATTTTGATATGTGCGAAAAACACAGCACCTGCGTATATTGTCCCTATAAAAAGTTGTGCTTAAGATGACAAGTAGTTTTGTGATAAAAAACTTAGCTTTGCAGGCTAGTGCGGGGAGCGGTAAAACTTATGCTTTAAGTGTAAGATATATATCATTGCTTTTTATGGGATCAATGCCTGAGCAGATTTTGACTCTTACTTTTACAAACAAAGCGGCACTAGAGATGAAAGAGAGGATTTTTTCTACTTTGAAAAACCTTGAATCAACAACTGAATTAAATGATATTTGTGAACTTACGGGTAAAAGTAAAAATGAAATTCTTTCTACGAAGCCCTTGGTTTTAAAGACATTTCTCAAAAGTGATTTAAAAATATCTACGATTGACTCCTTTTTTTCATTGATGTTAAGAAAATTTTCTTTTAATATTGGTTTGATGCCGGATTTTAAACTAGAAGATTCTATTGTTAATGATGATTTGATAGAAAGATTTTTAAAAATATGCAAACAAGAGTTATTGTATAAATCTTTGGTTTTATTTGCCATAAATGAGAAGAAAAAATTATCAGATATATTTTCACTTTTTGCAACTTTGTTTGAACAACACAGTGAGATAAATTTAAGCCAGTATGCAAATAAAAATTTTCCGTATCAAAATGAAAAAGAGATACTAGATTTAGTTGATGAGATAAGAGAAAAATTTATAAAAAATGGATTAGGTGAAAATGCTCTCAAGACTTTGAGAGTTTCAAGTGTAAAAGAGTTGCTTGGAAAAAAGTTTTTAGCAAAGGATGATTTTTCTTATTGGAGCTATAAAAAATATACCGATGATGAGAGAAATGCTCTACATGTAGAGCTGAAAAAAAAGCTATTTGCTTTTGCTCAAAAAAAAGAGGCTTATGTCTTGCAACAGCTTGCAAAACTTTATGAAGCTTTTGTGAGGGCTTTAAAAATAGAATCAAAGATAAATTCATCTCTTAGTTTTTCACAAATGACAAATGAGCTTTTCGATATGCTAAAAGACGAAATAGCAAAAGACTTTTTGTATTTTAGGCTTGATGGCAATTTTAAACATCTTTTGGTAGATGAGTTTCAAGATACAAATATAGTGCAATATAAAATACTAGAGCCTTTTATGAGGGAAATTGTCTCAGGAATCGGAACAAAAGAGGATAGAACACTTTTTCTTGTAGGTGATGCTAAACAGTCAATTTATAGATTTAGAGGCGGAGTAAAAGAGCTTTTTTCTTATGCCGTGTCATCTTTGCATCTTGATGTGGGAGTTTTAGGAGTCAATTACAGGAGTTCAAAAAAAGTTGTTAATTTTATAAACTCTACATTTAAGGGTAAAATCTTAGATTATATAGACCAAAAATACAAAGAAGATGCGCCTTGTGGTTTTGTCAAAGTTATCATTGATGATGAGATAGTGGAAAACTTGATGATAAATCTGAAAAACCTTTTATCTTTGGGAGTAAAACAAAATGATATAGCAGTTTTATGTTATACAAATCAAGAAGCATTGATACTTAAAGAGTTGATAGAAGATGAGATAAAAGAAGCAAAAGTGACGATGGAGGCTAGGCGAAAGCTGATTGATATTCCTATTATTTCGGCAATTATTGATTTTATTTTTTATCTCTATTTTAAAGATGATCTATATCTTGAAAATTTTCAATTTCTTAGTGGAAGAAAATACAATCCAGGTGAATATGAATTTAGCTTTGATGACGGTATAGATAACCTTGTTTCAAAGATTATAAGAGAATTTGATATTTTTGACTATGAAGACGATTTGTTGATGTTTATACAAAGTTGTTCTGTTTTTAGAGATATAGAGGATTTTTTATTTAACTATCAAGATATTTCTCAAAGTTCCATATCTAAAAAAGATGAAGGTATCAGAGTTCTTACTATCCACAAATCAAAAGGTCTGGAGTTTCCAAATCTATTTTTGCTAGATAGAATTAAAAGACCAAGAAGCGGTGGTGGGACATTTGTTTTTGAATATGATGACATACAGCTGACAAATATATTTTTAAAAATTAAAAGCAGAGAATTTTTTGATGATGCTTATAAAAATGCAAAAGACAAAGAGAGTATCAAAGAGGAAGAAGATATTGTAAATACTCAATATGTTGCGATAACTAGAGCCAAAGATAATCTTTTTGTGTTGGCAAAAGAGAAGAGTTCAGCTTTTTCAAATCTAGATTTGTGCGAGTTTGAAGAAGGTGTGATACATGTAAGAGAGGCTAAAGAAGAAAAGCCGAAAAAAATGATAAATTTGCTTAAGCAAAAATCTTACGGAGTTCAAAAAACAGAAAAGATTGAAGTAAATAAAACCAAAACGAGCGATTTTAGAGCTATTGATTTTGGTTTAGCACTTCATTATATGCTTGAAATACTTGGTGAGTTTAAAGAAAGTTTTATAGAAAATGCATATGAGAGTATGAAAAACAGATATAAAATGATTTTGGATGAGGATGATTTAAAAGATATTAAAAAAAGAGTTGTAAGATTAGTAAATAATAGAGAATTTTGCAAGATTATAAAAAACGGAAAATTACTGAGGGAACAACCACTGTATTATAATTCACAAAGAAAACAGTTAGATTTGTTGATAGAGTTTGATGAGAGAGTGATAGTTGTTGATTATAAAAGTTCCGAGCTTTTGCAATCCTCACATGTAAAGCAGGTTGCCGTATATAGAGATGCTCTACAAGAGATTTATAGCAAAAAATGTGAAGCATATCTGTGCTATCTAAAACAAGAAAAAAATGAAATAATAAAGGTTTGATTTATGAAATACGCATTAGGATTGATTGTTCTTTTTTTGATTGCAATCCAGTTTATACCGGCAAAGGTAGTAAATCCAAAAACAGATAAAAATCTCGAGATAAAGGCCCCCAAAGAGGTGATGAGGATACTGAAAAATTCCTGCTATGATTGCCACTCAAATGAAACAAAAATCCCATGGTATGCCAGTATTGCACCCGCATCTTTTTTCATAAAAAGACATGTTGATTTAGGTAGAGAGTGGGTAAATTTTTCTATTTGGCAAAGTTACAGCCCAAAAGAGAAAGATAAAAAACTTGGTGAAATATACAAGTCAGTCTATCATGCGATGCCGTTGCCTGACTATATAAAACTGCACAAAAATGCAAAACTAACGCAAAAACAGAAGCAAATCGTAAGAGAGTGGACAGGAAAGATACCTTACTAGAGATTAAATCTTATAATAAACTGAAATTCAGCTTTATTAAAGAATTATTCTACTACAATTCACATTCAAAAACAGATATAAAGGTTTTAAAATGAAGGCTACAAGAGCTATTAAGCCAAATGAGGTTAAAAGAGATTGGATTGTTATTGATGCTACCGGAAAGAGATTTGGTAGATTATTAACAGAGGTGGCTACACTTCTTAGAGGTAAGCATAAGCCTTACTTTACTCCAAATGTTGATTGTGGTGATTTTGTCGTCATTATCAATGCAGAAAAAGTAGAATTTAGTGGTGCTAAGTTAGATACTAAGCAATATTATAGACATACAGGTTATTTTGGTGGTGTAAAAAGTGATAAGCTTGAAGATTTACTAAAAAATAATCCGTCAAAATTGTATAGATTAGCGATTAGAGGAATGCTTCCTAAAACTAATCTTGCAAAAGATATGATTAAAAAACTTAAAGTATATGCTGGAAGTGAGCATCCTCACACAGCGCAAATAAGCAACGAAGAGGGTAAATAGATGGCAAAGATATATGCAACTGGAAAAAGAAAAAGGGCTATTGCTAAAGTGTGGGTAGCACCGGGAAGCGGTAACATAATAGTAAACAATATAGATTTTGAAATTTGGCTTGGTGGTCATGAGACTATCAAAAAAAGAGTTCGTCAACCATTGGAACTGACAAAACAACTTGAAAGCCTAGATATCAAAGCTACAACATTTGGTGGAGGATATTCAGCGCAAGCAGATGCTCTTCGTCATGGTATTTCAAAAGCATTAGCTAGTATGGACGCGGAATACAGAACAGTTCTTAAGCCTTATGGACTACTTACAAGGGATTCTAGAATCGTTGAAAGAAAGAAATTTGGTAGAAGGAAGGCTAGAAGAAGTCCACAGTTCTCTAAGAGATAATTACAACACAAAATACACAGGGGGCTTCGTCCCCCTTTTACTCATGAAAAAAGTTTTAATCAGCTCCTGCTTACTTGGCGAAAATGTTAAGTATGATGGAGGAAATAATTCTATAGCAGATAACCATTTTATACAAAAACTCAAAAATTTAAATCTTTTAATCCCAGTATGCCCGGAAGTGGATGGCGGTCTTCCTATTCCAAGAGTTCCTGTTGAAATTATGAAAAATAGAGCCGTTAATAAAGAAGGACTAGACAAAACCGCAGAATTTATAAACGGAGCGAAGAGGGCATTGGAGCAAGCAATTAAAGCTGGTGTGAAAATGGCGATAATGAAAAGTAAAAGTCCATCTTGCGGAAGTGGGCAGATATATGACGGAACATTTGAAAGAAAGTTGATAAGTGGTGATGGCATAACTACAGTTCTTTTGAAAAAATATGGTATAAAAATATTTACTGAATACCAAATAGAAGAGGCGGAAAAATTTTGGAAAAATCAAAGTTTTATTAAACATAGTGTATAATGGCGCATCTCAAAGTGGGAGATTATTATGATTCAGGCTTTTAAAATTCAAGAAGAAAATATTGAGATAATTAAAACGAAAAATGAAGAAGCTCTAAAAGATGCTATTTGGATTGATGTAAGTGAACCTAGCAATAAAGAGATGAAGATGGTTTCACAGATTAGCTCACTACCAATTCCTAGCTTAAAAGAGATAATGGAGATAGAATCCAGTTCGCATTATGAATCATACTCAAACGGTTTCCAGCTAAACTGCCTTTTATTGCAACTTATAGGAAGGGATGACAGCTCAAATGCAAATGTTCTATTTCTGATTAGTAACGACAAACTCATAACAATATGTCAAGACGAAGTACCGGAAATAAGGCTTTTAAGAACATATTTGAAAAAAAACTTACTAACTCTTCTTACTCCAAAAGAGATATTTTTAAAGTTAATGGATATGAAAATAGATAGGATAGCCGACACCCTAGAGGATTCATATAAAAGACTAAACAAAATTGGAAAAGATGTTTTGTCAGTTAAGAGTGAAAATATAGAAGATGCGATTGAAGACCTCGCGCAAGAAGATGATACTCTTGGTATGATTAGGCTTTGCTTGATGGATACCCAAAGGGATATGCTTGTTTTACAAAAAAGAAAGTCAGTTTGGTTACGAGAAGACAAAGGAGAGGTAAGTGAAATATTGACAGATATTGAAACTCTCATACCTCACAACACTTTTCTTTAAGAAAAAACAGACTTTTTGATGAACGCAGCACAAGGATTTATAAATATACAGCAAAATAAGATTATAAAGATATTTTCTATAGCTTCAGTTGTATTTTTGCCACCGACTATGATTGCTAGTATATATGGTATGAACTTTAGGTTTATGCCCGAACTTCATTGGGAGGCTGGTTACCCATTTTCTCTTGCACTCATTGCTATTTCGGGAGTTGCACCATATCTGTTTTTCAAGAAAAAAGGTTGGCTCTAACAGGATATTTTAGCCGTATTTACTTTATATTTAAAAAAGGTTGTTTTTTATTTAATATATAATCCTATACTTTCATTACCAAGACGCAACCCTCCTTTTTAGAAAACGAATATATTTTTTAAAATCAGCGTCCGAGATGCCCACCTCGGACGCTTTTTTTATGCCCAAAAATTAGTCATTCTACAAATATCAAAAAGAAAAAGACAATAAAAAGTATGAAGTTTAGAAAACCTTCGAGTATATTTGTTTCACCATCATTGAAGTGTACGATACTAACAACCAGAGTTATGCCTATCATAGTCATTTGAAGTGGGGTTAGAGCCAAATCTATGCTGAAGTTCATAATTTCAGCTACGACTATGACACTTGGTACTGTTAGAAGTAATGTCGCCAGACTCGCTCCTAGTGCAATATTTATAACTGTTTGCATATTGTTATTTGTTGCAGATTTTATGGCGGTAATGAGCTCAGGCGAAGCAGATATCACAGCCACTACAAAAGCACCTAGTGCCATAGGAAGTCCTATTGATTCGATGCTATTATCCATAAAGTGTGCAAGAAGTTCAGACAAAAGTCCTATGATGACTATGGAAACGCAGAGTATTATGGCATGATATAAGCCGTTTATTTTTTCAGTTTCTATATGCTCATGTTCGGTTTTTGCTGTTTTTTTGTAATTGTATGTAAAAAAATACTTGTGATTTTTGAGTTGAATTTTGGTAAATAAAGCATAAAGCAACACAAAAGCTACAACCGTAAAATTTTCATACATTATCAAGTTTTTATCCGGTATAAAATGCGGTAAAACCATAGCTACTAAAAATGCAACCAAAAGCATAGATATATATGAATTTGATGAATCCATATTATACTTTTGTTCACCGTATTTGATTCCTCCGATAAAAGCACAAATTCCTAAAAGACCATTGATGTCGAGCATTACAGCCGAGTAGATAGTATCTCTAGCAAGTGTCGGGCTGTGAGCGTTTGTCATCATAATCACGATGATGACGATTTCGACAAGTACTGCGGCTATTGTTAGGATCAAAGTCCCATATGGCTCTCCATATTTCTTGGCTAATTTTTCGGCATGATGGGCTACATTTATCGCTGAGTAAATAATCACAACAAAAACAATTAAAAATCCAATGATATTGCCAAGCATAGTTTGGGCTAGTGTGTGCTCGAACGGAAAAACCACAGCTAGGCAAATCAAAGATATCCACAGTGCCGCCTCTTCTTTTAGTATGCTAGTGTTCATCTTCTATTAGTGCCTTTAAGTTTCTACATGTAAAGAGTTTTAATTTTTCATTTCTTAATGATTTTAGCTCGTTAGAATAGCCATTTTTAGAAAATATTATAAAAGTATTGGGAGTTATGTCTGCATTTTGACAATCAACTTTTAGTTTTGTCAGCTCACTTTTTTTAATCTTTGAATTTGTATATTTGCATGACCCAGCGATTATCTTGTCTTCTTTGGTCTTGGCAAGCAGGTTTATCTCTGTTGTATCATCCCAATATCTGCCAATATTATATATCTTTTCATCTTTGAAATATAATTTTACAAATTCGTGGCATAGTTGCTCAAATATGAGTTGGGTAAATTCCATCTTTTTGTTATTAAAAGAGTTGTAAAATTCATCATAATTTCCATTTTTTATCCCACGAAACAAAGGAGATACAAAGGCAAACCAAAATCGCACAAAAGGAGATGTAAACAACACTCTATCTGCTACATAATTGTGCTTGAAAGATGATTCCAGTTTTATAACGCCTATATCAAGCAAGTCTTCAATGCAATCCATGCCGTCATTGTAAGCAACTTTCGCTCTCTTAAAAGAAGAGTTAGTGCGACGATCCCCACTAGCAGCTCCTGCTAGGATGGCTGGGAAAAGTTCATCTTTTGTTATGTAGTCAGATATATCATTTCTTAAATATTTATATCTCTCTAATATGTGTTTTTGGATGAGTTGTGGCAATGGAATATCCATATCCAATTCAATGCCAAGTCCTCCAAAAACTGCAAAATACTCTATCGCATCTCCCATATTTTTTGTTTTATTTATCTTGCAAAAGTTACTAAATTGCTCTTTGAGTGAAAGTTTTTCCAAATCTATGATAAATCCTTTAAAATTTATCGAAATTATACCATATTAAAAATACTGATGAGAAGGCAATTTTAGCAGGTGTATTTACTTTATATTTGAAAACCGATATTTTTCATTTAATATATAATCCTATACTTTCATTACCAAGACGCAACCCTCCTTTTTAGAAAACGAATATATTTTTTAAAATCAGCGTCCGAGATGCCCACCTCGGACGCTTTTTTTATGCCCAAATTTTTACTCATATGGTATAATCACAAAATGAGATACTTTATATTATTTTTTATCATTACTATTTTTTCCAATGCTTCAACTTTGCACCTCTCCATCAGTGCCAACCCAAGCCGTATAAATCCCATACTTTCAACTGACAGTTCAAGCAGTGAGATAACTCAATGGATTTTTAACTCTTTGATAACCTATAACAAAGATGGTAAAATCAAAAAAATGCTAGCTAAAAGTTATGAGTTTAAAAACGATACAACGCTGATTTTTCACTTAAGAGATGATGTGAAATGGAGTGATGGTAAGCCTTTCACGGCCAAAGATGTACTTTTTACTTATAAAACTATCATTTCGCCAAAGATTTTCACACCTTATTCATCTAGTTTTAAACATATCAAAAAAGTTGTGATGATGGATAAATACACGATAAAAGTGATATATAAATATCCGTATTTTAAAGCATTGGAAACATGGATGATGGAGATTTTGCCAGAACACTTGCTTAAAAATGAAAAAAATATGATGACAAGTAAGTTTAATCAAGCACCGATTGGGACAGGTCCATATATACTAAAAAAATTCTCTATTTCAAATGATATAGTGCTAGATGCAAATCCAAATTATTTCATACACAAGCCATATATTAATGAGATAATATATCACTATCTGCCTGATGCTTCGGCAAATTTTTTGATGTTAAAATCCGGACTTTTAGATGTGGGATCACTTACTCCTCTTCAGCTGGAACGACAGATAGATGATGATTTTAAAAAAAGGTACAGCATATATGAAGCTCCTTCCCACTCATACTCATATATGGGATTTAATCTAAAAAATAAAAAATTTCAAAATCCGCTTGTTAGAAAAGCACTCTCTCTGGCGATAAATAGGAAGCAATTGGCACAAGTGATGTTTTTTGGACATGCAAGAGTTTGCACGGGTCCATTTTTGCCGGGAACCGGAGCATTTAACAAAGATGTAAAAGCGCCAAAACAAGATATAAAAAAAGCAAAAGAGTTGCTAAAAATGGCAGGATATGATAAAAAGCACCCCTTGACATTTGAACTTTCAACAAATACAGGCTCAACTAGAACTTATATGGCGCAAATCCTCCAATCCCAACTAAAAAAAGCTGGTGTCATAGTAAAACTTCGTATCATGGAGTGGCAGGCATTTTTAAATACAGTCGTGATGCCAAAAAGATTTGAAGCTGTACTTTTGGCTTGGTCGGTTGGACTGAAACCCGATGCTTACAGTATTTGGGATAGTGAGTCTGATAAAAAAGGTGGCTTTAATTTTGTGGGATACAAAAACAAAGAAGTAGATAAACTGATAAAAAAAGCGGAGCGAACGGTAGATAATAAAAAGTTTGATGCTATATATAGAAGGATTTTCAGACTCATCACAGATGACAATCCATATCTATTTTTGATAATTCCAAACTCCATAACAGCTGTTAACAAAAAAATACACCCAGTAAGCCCATCGCTAATAGGTGTGATGCACAATGTAATAGAGTGGAAAAAATAAAATAAGATTTATCTAATATAGGGCGGTCTTAGGATAATTTCTCATTCCTAAAACCTTAAGATTTTAATAACTGACCTTACGCACTATATCACATCCATAGTGGCTTTAGTGATGTTTTAGTGCGAAAAGTAGGTTTAGTAAGTTAAAACTTTTGTATTTTCATCCAAAATTCTAGCCGCTTGAGCAGCTGGTTTGGCAACAGTAACTCCTTTGATCAAATCTGAAGTTTTTTTGCCTGCATTTGGAAGATAAAGAGGACAAACTTCTGCTGTTGCACCTTTCTTAATCATCTTTCTAAGAAGCATTTTAGCAGATACATTTTTTGGTTTTAATCTAACTTCTTTACTGCCTTTGATGGCTAGTTTGCCGGCAGGTCCGCATAAAAGGATATTGATTTTTGCACCGTTCATCATTGATTTTAAAGATAAAACCATAGACATTAGTTGAGTTTGCGGATTTGGTGAAGTGACTATGGTCATAAGCGATTTGCTTGAGGCAAGACTAAAAGTAGGAACACTTATGAGTGCAACTAGGGCGATTTTTGATAACATTTTTTTCATATTTTTTCCTTTGTTTAAAATAAGATAAATTTTATCCTATTTAATATTAATTATAAGTTAAACTATTAGTTTTGTATATGCTATAATGCTATAAAATTCTAAAAAGGCAAACCAATCAAAACAATTTTAGAGAAAAACTTTGGATTCAATGATTTTAGGCCATTACAAAAAGAGAGTATAGAAGCTATCGTAGCCGGAAAAGATTCCCTTACTATTTTACCAACAGGTGGGGGAAAATCTCTTTGTTATCAATTGCCTGCCTTGTATTTTAAAGACAAGATAACGATAGTTATATCTCCACTTATCGCTCTTATAAATGATCAAGTTATAAATCTAGGGTTAAACAATATAAAAGCTGAAAAACTCACGAGTGAATTGAGTGGTGATGAGGTGCGAGAAGTTTATAGGAAAATTCACAATAATGAAATCTCTTTATTGTATGTCTCGCCAGAGCGAGCTGTGATGGAGAGTTTTAAAAACTTACTTCATCAAATTGATGTCAGTTTTGTTGTGATTGATGAGGCTCATTGCGTGAGTGAATGGGGACATGAATTTAGACCAGATTATCGAAAACTACACTTTCTAAAAGAAGAATTTCCTCACATCCCGATAGCCGCTTTTACGGCAACTGCGACTGATAAAGTGGCGCAAGATATAGTAAAATCACTAAAACTTAATAATCCTGTAGTGCTCAAAGGCAGTTTTTTTAGAAAAAACCTCATTCTAAATATCCAAAAAAGAGCAGGAAATGGCAGGGACAAACTTCTAAAGTTTTTGAAAAATTATAAAGATGAAAGTGGAATTGTTTATACATTTACGAGAAAAGAGAGTGAAGAGGTAGCTCGTTTTTTACAATCAAAAAACTTTAAAGCTCTTGCTTACCATGCAGGATTGAGTTCAGACAAAAGAAAGAAGGCACAGGAGAGTTTTATAAAAGATGAAACAAAAATCATCGTAGCAACTATAGCATTTGGCATGGGAATTGACAAAAGCAATGTCCGATTTGTGGTGCATATGGATTTGCCAAAGAGTATGGAAGGGTATTATCAAGAGATAGGAAGAGCGGGGAGAGATGGGCTTAAAAGTGAGTGTTTGCTTTTGTATTCTATGAGTGATGTCATGAGAAAAAGTGAATTGTTAAATTCTATAGAAAATGACATTTACAGAAATCACGCCAAAAATAAAATAGAAGAGATGTATAACTATGCCAACAGCTCAACTTGCAGGCATCAAACTTTAGTAGGATACTTTGAAGAAGAGATAGAAAAGTGTATGGATTGTTGTGATAATTGCAAGAGAGGCAAGGTGGAAGAGGTCGATATAACCAAGGAAGCTCGGATGTTGCTTTCGGCAATTTATCGCACAAATCAAAGTTTTGGTGCAAACTATATCATAGATATTGTAAGAGGTAGTAAAAACAAAAAGATTTTAGATAATGCCCACGATAAGCTTAGTGTTTACGGTATTGGCAAAGAGATTTCAAAAGCCAGTTGGGAGCTTATAATTGATAAACTTTTTGAAAAAAAAGCTATAAAAAGAGGCGATTACAGGGAGTTACTCATCACAAACTTTGGAAATAAACTCTTAAAAGGCAAAGAAGAGCTTTTTGGAAGTGAAGAGATATTTGAAAAAATACAGAGTGTCTCTTTGGAAACAGACGAGGCGATAAAGGATGAAAATTTTGAAGCATTAAGAGAGCTCAGAACGGAGTTGGCACAAAGAGATGGTGTTCCGGCTTATGTCGTATTTTCAGATGCTTCGCTCAAAGAAATGGCAAAAAAACTGCCAATTGACAAAGAAAGCTTTTTGAAGATAAACGGAGTGGGGGAAGTCAAGCTTGAAAAATATGCAGAGGTTTTTTTAGAGAAACTAAAAACATTAAAACAAAATAATCTGAGTGAAACCGTGCAAAAAACTCTAAATCTAATTTTCGAAGGCAAGAGTATTCAAGAGGCTGCGAATATTAGAGAAGTAAGAGATGCTACAATCTTGAATCATCTAAAAATTATTTCCAAAGCAAATAAAATAGACGATAATCTAAAACAAAAAATCATAGATGATTACTTACTCGTAGTGCCGGATAATTTTAAAAATTGGTATAAAGATGGAATTAAATTGATAGACGATTTTGAATTGTTTAAATCCTATATATATGCATTAAATAACATAAAAGATATAAAATAATCATCAAAAAATTACTTTTTTAATAAATAAAATGCTATAATTGTCCTCAATAATTTACAAGGAGATAAATATGAAGAAAATGCTTATGTTGTTTGTATTGTTAAGCAGCTTGGTTTTTGCTAGCAATTATAAATACGAAATAACACCAACTATCGGTGGAGTATTGCCAGAGGGCAATCTTGATTTAAATGACCAGTTGACTTATGGTTTGAGATTTGGAATCAATGTAGATTCTATTTTTGACCAAGTTGAGTTTGGCATAGACAGAAGTGACAATGTTGATTATGATAATTCTGCAAAAAGTACTGATATTACCAGATATTTTGTCAATCTAATAAAATCTTATCCATTGAAAGATAAGTTATCATTGTACTCTTTAATAGGTCTTGGATATGAAAATCTTTCAACTGATGCAAAAGACAATGATGACAGTGGATTTTTTAATTATGGTTTAGGTTTGAAATATGCAGTAAATGATAACTTCTCTCTAAGAGCTGAAGTAAGACATGCTATAAAATTTGACCATGGTGATAATAATCTTTTCTATACAGTAGGATTTGTAATTCCATTTGGTAAAAAAGCAGAGCCTATGGCGGCACCTGCTCCAGCTCCAAAACCTGTAGTTATAGGTGATGATGATAATGATGGTGTCAATAACAATATGGATAACTGTCCCCAAACAAAAGTAGGTGTAAAAGTTGATGCCAATGGTTGCGAGCTAGATAGTGACAATGATGGTATTTTAGATAGTCATGACAAGTGCCCACAAACAAAAGCAGGTGTAGAAGTTGATGCCAATGGTTGTGCGATAAATATAGATAGCGATCATGATGGTGTGGTTGATAGTCAAGATTTATGCCCAAATACACCAGCGGGTAATGTAGTGGATAGTGACGGTTGCGTAAAAGTTATACGCCTACATGTAACATTTGCTACAAATAAAGCAGATATATCTCAAGCATTCATGACACAAATCAAAAAAGTTGCTGATTTTATGAAAATTAATCAAGATTATAAAGTTATACTAGAAGGAAATACTGATTCAACAGGAAGTAAAAAATATAATCAACAATTATCACTTATGAGAGCGAATGCCGTATCTGATGCACTTGAGGGCTTAGGTGTTAATCCTGATAAAATCACAACAAAAGGCTTAGGTGAGTCAAATCCGATAGCAACAAATAAAACAAAAGAAGGTAGAGCTCAAAACAGAAGAGTTGATGCCAAGTTTATCAAGTAGAGAATAAAAATGAATTTTAATTTAGATTCAGCAATAAGCTTTGTAAGTATATACGGATTTAAATTAATCGGCGCGATACTTATATTTTATATAGGTAAGATAGTTGCAAAATTTATAACAAATTTTTCCAAAAAAGCAATGAAAAAAGCTAATTTGGATGAAACGATAACAAAATTTGGTGCCAATGTGATATACGGCGGTTTAATGCTGTTTATCATTTTGGCCGCCCTGAGTCAGCTTGGAGTGAACACAAACTCTTTTATCGCAGTACTTGGTGCTGCGGGCTTGGCTGTCGGTTTGGCTTTTCAAGGGACTTTGTCAAATCTTGGCGCAGGAGTTCTGTTGGTCTTTTTCAGACCATTTAATGTTGGAGATTTTATAAAAGCTGCGGGAGAGAGGGGAGTTGTTGAAGAGATAAATCTTTTCAGTACTCTTCTTAGGACAGGCGACAATAAACAAATTATCATACCAAATTCAGCCATCATAGGTGGAAATATAGTTAACTACTCTAAAAAAGAGACAAGAAGAGTTGATCTAGCTTTTGGTATCGGATATGATGATGATTTAAAACTTGCAAAAACTACTTTGGAAGAAATTGTTAATGCAGACGAGAGAGCCCTTAAAGATCCGGCTCCTTTTGTAGCCGTTAGTGAACTAGCTGACAGTAGCGTGAATTTTGTAGTTAGAACTTGGGTAAAAAGTGAAGATTACTGGGGAGTATATTTTGATACAATTGAGAAGGTAAAACTTACTTTTGATGAGAAAAATATCTCAATTCCATATCCACAAATGGACATACACCAAGATAAATAGATTATCGGGAGAGATTCAACTCTCCCGTTTTTAAAGATTAATGCTCTTTTTCTTTGTTAGACACATAGCAAAACCCTTTTCATAATATGCAGCTTCATTTATAAACAGAGCATATACTTCATTTTTCTCTTCATAATTTATAATTTCACCCTCTAGTGTAACAAAAAGTGGATCCCCTTTTGTAAGTTTATAATAGCCATTGTCTTGAAGATTTGGATGAACTGTTGCATTTATCTCTCCATCTTTGTTTCTTGGAAAATCAAGCAGTTTTATGTGGTCGTAGATTTCAAGAGTTTTGTATGTTTTATTTAACTTACCGGTATTGTACTTTTCGAAAAAATCCAATATGTGGCCAACCAATTTTTCAGTTTCAAAAAAAAGATCGGCTCTCAAAACTCCCTGTGGAATCGGACCTACTTCTATGGCAAAGCCATCTTTTGTTATAGAGTTTACAAAAGAGACCTCTTTCGTATCTCCTTTCCATCTAAATATATGAAGATTCGGTTCCATCTCTTTTAGGTAAGCTGCCACCTGCCAAGTAAGCTTGCTGTCATTGTCTATCACTATAGATAATCCCATGTCAGAAGTAGTTGAGTGAAGGTCAACGATAAAATCAACAGCTGTTTTTTCAGCGCCTTTTGGTCCTAATTTCTCATTTATATTTTTTGCCAATACATCTTCGTAGGTGTATTTCATAGGATTTGCCAAATCTTTTTTTATAAAAGTTCTGTTTAAATCCTTATCAACATACCTAGTGCATTTTTTCATAGCTCCCACATTAGTATGCATAAATATAGTTTGAAAAGTACCTCTTTTAACTAAATGAGGATTTTTTTTATACTTATTTATGAGGTAAACGCCAGTCAACTCATTGCCATGTGTTCCGCCTGTGATTGCAACTTTTTCTATCTTTTTAGACATTAAATCACCTTCTTTTTTTAAAATTATAGCGTAAAAAAGAAACATAAGTTTCTAAAAAGTTGCTATATTGATGTTTTTTTAAAAAATTTAAGTCTTTTTTTACGATATTTAAGTCATAATCATTATAGTTTCTATAAAAAGGTAGGTAGTTGAAAAAAAATCTAGATGAGTTATTAAAAGAGTTAAAAATACAAATATATAATGATTTTAAAAGTATTGTAAATATAAATAGTTTTTCATCAAATAAGGATGGAATCGAAGAGGTATTAAATAAATTAATAGAGATTGGAAATAAATTAGATATCCCTCTACAGCAGGTATATTCGAGTAAAAAAACAAGACCTCATTTGATGTATGGACAAGACAAAGAGAAGGATTATTATGCTTTTATAGGGCATTTTGATACTGTTCATTCTCCATTAAGTGATTTTCAAACGATGGAAGATACGGGAGATTTACTAAAAGGTCCCGGGACAAATGATATGAAAGCGGGGCTCATAATCGCACTGTATTCGTTTTACATATTAAAACAGTTATTTCCGGATAAGGAATTGCCTTTTAAGATTTTTTTTAATTCAGATGAAGAGATTGGCTCTGCTGATTCACAAGAAATCATAGAAAATCAGTTTAAAGGAGCACTAGGGGCTTTCATATTTGAGCCGGGTCGTCCAAATGGAGAAATTGTTACACAAAGAAAAGGAATAGCTGCTTTAGATATAGAAATTATTGGAAAACCAGCTCACTCGGGAGTAGAGCCTTGGGAGGGTGTAAATTCAATTTTAGCAGCTTGCGAAATTATACAAAAATTAGAAGCCCTAAATGATTATGAAAATGGTATTATCGTTGGTTGCAATGAGATAAATGGTGGAGTTGCCAGAAATGTAGTTCCTGCATATACGAAAATAGTAGTGGATGTTAGATTTGCAACCAAAAATCAGCAAAAACAACTGTTTGAAAATATAGAAAATATACTAAATGCCAAAAATAGAGTTGGTGCCGAGGTTAAATATGATCTACATGTAAATAGACCACCGCTTGAAAAAACAAAAGAGAGTGAAAAGTTCGCAAATCTTTATATGAAAATATCAAATGAATTGGGAATCAAATGTGAAGAGATAGCAACAGGTGGAGGATCAGACGGAAATTTTCTTTCAGCCATAGGAATCCCCGTAGTAGATGGAGTTGGGGCAGTTGGAAACAATAGTCATACAAAAAAGGAGTTCATATATAAAGAGTCTCTCATATATAGGATGAAAATATTTATTTTATTTATGAGTAAATTATTACAAAATAAAAATAAGGAGTAAATATGAAGAAACTAACAGTTGCAGTTGCCGCATTGGCACTAGTAGGTACTATAGGGTTTGCAAAAACTTTAAAAGTAGGCTTGGCTTCAGGTGCATATACTATGGATCCGCAAGCTTTTAATGAGACAGCTACAAACTCGATTTTGTCAAATATTTTTGATACACTAGTAAGATTTGATGAAAATATTAAAGTTCATCCTGATTTGGCTGAGTCTTGGAGTAACCCTGAGCCAAAAGTTTGGATTATTAAATTAAGAAAAGGTGTAAAGTTTCATAATGGCAACACTTTTAATGCAGATGATGTTGTATTTACATTTGATAGAATCAAAAACTGGAAAAAATCAGGCTTTAAGGGCAAAGTATCTATGATCGACAAAGTTGAAAAGATAGATGATTATACTGTTAAATTTACTACCAAAAAAGCCTTTCCTGTATTTTTGAGAAAACTTACATATGTAAATATGCTAGATAAAGAGACCGTCAAAGGCAAGAGTGATGAGTGGATTGGTTTGCATCCGATAGGAACAGGTCCATATAAATTTGTTCTTTGGAGAAAGGGTGACCAGATAAAATTTAAAGCAAATCCAAACTATTGGGCTGGGAAAGCAAAATTTGATGATTTGATTTTTAGAGTCCTATCAAACAATGCAACAAGAACAGCTGCTATACTCAGTGGTGAAGTTGATCTTATTAATAGGGTTCCGGTAGTAGATGTGAATAGAATCAAAAACAATTCAAAACTAAACACTTTTGTAAAACCAGGCCTTAGACTCATTTACCTACAGATGGATCAGTTCAGAGAAAAAACACCATATGTTAAGAGCCCTACTGGCAAAAATCCATTTTTGGATGTTAGAGTCAGAAGAGCATTATATTATGGTATAAATGAAGATGCTATCATCAAGTATATTATGAAGGGCTTTGCCGCACCAGCTGCTCAGTTTCATCCTGATGTTGTTGTTGGATATGACCCAACTATTAAAAGAGTCAAGTATGATCCTGCTAAGGCCAAAAAACTCTTGGCAGAAGCCGGCTATCCAAATGGATTTTCAGTTGTGTTAGACGCTCCAAACAACAGATATATTAATGATGCCCAAATAGCTCAGGCAGTCGCTTCATCTTTGGCAAAAATAGGCATAAAAGTCAAAGTAAATGCTACTCCAAAATCATCATTTTTCCCAAAAACTGCTAAGCAAGACACAAGCTTCTTCCTTATAGGTTGGGCTAGCAGTGATGGTGATGGAAGCTCTATGCTAGATGGCGTTGTGCACTCAAAAGATGATGTAAAAGGATACGGAAGATACAATAACGGCAAGTATTCAAATGCTCAAGTTGATAAACTCATAGAAGAGAGTGATGGAAATATGAATCCAACCGCAAGAGTTAAGCAGATGAGAGAAGCTCAAAAAATAGCTATAGTCGATGATCAAAATATCATACCTTTGCACTATCAAGTTGATATATATGCCAGCAGTAAAAAGATAAAATTTGTACCGAGAACAGATAGTAGAATCTGGGCATATGATATCAAGTAGAAGACTTTTGCTACCTCTACATGTAGAGGTAGCAACCCTAAAGGTAAAATAGATATGTTAAAATATATACTAAATAGACTGTTTCACTCGGTTATAGTCATGTTTGTTATAAGTTTCATAGTGTTTTTTATAATGTTCAAAGCAGGAGATCCTGTTCAGCTTCTTTTGCCACCAGATGCCACTCAGCAAGATGTTATCGAGATGAGGCATGCTTTGGGGATTGACCAGTCATTTATAAAACAGTATGAAGCTTTTTTGAAAAATGTAGCCAAAGGAAATCTCGGTAACTCTTTTGTTTATGGGCAACCCGCACTTGATGTTGTATTTGAGAGGTTGCCTGCAACTTTGGAACTTTCGGTTTTGGCGATGATTTTTTCTATCATCTTTGGCGTTCCACTAGGAATTATAGCCTCTATAAAACCAAAAGCGTGGTATAGTAAGGCCATTATGTTCCTTTCGTTGAGTGGCATTTCTGTGCCAGTTTTCTGGACAGGCATGGTGTTGGTTTTGATTTTTTCGGTGCTCTTGGGTTGGTTGCCAAGTTCTGGAAGAGGAGAGGTTTATCTCTTTACGAGTGCATTTACTTGGGATGGGATTAAACACTTGATTATGCCGGTACTTACACTTTCGTTTTTTCAATTAGCTCTGATACTTAGACTAACAAGAACAGGTATGATGGAGGTGATGATGCAAGATTATATAAAACTTGCTACCGCCAAAGGAGTTCCAAGAAGAGTGGTGGTTTACTACCATGCACTAAAAAACAGTTTGATTCCTCTTATTACGGTTATCGGTATTCAATTTGGGCAACTTGTGGCATTTACTATCGTAACAGAAACCATATTTGCATGGCCGGGAACGGGTAAGCTTATCATTGATTCGATTCAAAATCTTGACAGGCCGATTGTTGTGGCTTACTTGTTGGTTATATCATTTATATTTGTGGCTATAAATTTTATAGTTGATATACTCTACACTTTTGTAGATCCAAGAGTGAGGGTATAAGATGAAATTTTTTAAAAATGAACTTGTCGTAGAATTTTTTGAAGACAAACTAGCTGTTGGTGGGTTGATTATATTTATTTTTTTGTGTATCTTGGCTCTTTTTCCGTCTTTGTTCTCGTATCAAAATCCCTATGATTTGACCCAACTTTTTTTAGAGAACAGTTTTCAGCCTCCAAATCACACTTTTTGGCTAGGAACAGATGAGCAGGGCAGAGATATATACTCAGCTATGGTTTATGGTTTAAGAATTTCTCTTTATGTTGGACTTGCTAGTACCGTACTGTCTGTTGTCATCGGATATACTTTGGGTTTGATTTCAGGATATTATGGTGGATGGGTTGATACCATTATCATGCGTATTGCCGACATACAGCTTTCGTTTCCAGCTATTTTGATAGCACTTATCATCATGGCACTTTGGGGTGAGGGAATCGGAAAGATAGTTATAGCCATCACGATAGTAAATTGGGTCTATTATGCAAGAACGGCAAGAGGTGTTGTTCTTTCGGAAAAAGAAAAAGACTACTCTCAGTCGGCAAAAGCACTTGGCATGAGTAATCTTGGTATCATTTTCGGTGAGATTTTGCCAAATACCACAGCCCCTATCATCGTTATAGCAACAGTTAGAATTGCAAATGCTATCATACTTGAAGCAACTCTTAGCTTTTTGGGTTTGGGCGTTCCTATCACCGAGCCATCTTTGGGTTCTTTGATAGCAAACGGTTATCAGGTACTTTTTAGCGGTTATTGGTGGGCTTCGGTATTTCCAGGCGTCTTGCTTATGGTTTTGATTATCTCTATCAATCTCATAGGTGACAGAATGAGAGATATTATGAATCCGAGGTTAAAAAGATAATGGCACTACTAGAAGTTAAAAATTTAAAGACACACTTTTTTACAAGAAATGGAGTAGTCAAGTCGGTTGACGGATCAAGTTTTTCTATCGAAAAAGGCGAGATATTGGGGATAGTCGGTGAGAGTGGAGCAGGAAAATCTATAACAGGTTTTTCAATCTTGGGTTTGATTGATTCACCAGGACGCATAGTTGAGGGTGAGATAAACTTTGACGGGAAAGATTTGATAAAACTTAGCGAAAACGAACTTCAAAAGATAAGAGGTGATGAGATTTCTATGATTTTTCAAGACCCTCAAACATCTCTAAATCCGGTCATCACTATAGGTGAACAAATGATGGAAGCGATACTATACCATAAAAAGGGAGTGTCAAAAAAAGCGGCTTATGAAGCTTGTGTAGAGATACTTAAAACCGTAGGACTACCTGCGGCTAGAAAGAGGATGAAGAGTTATCCTCATCAACTCTCAGGCGGTATGAAGCAAAGAGTTGTTATAGCCATGGCGCTTTTGAACAATCCAAAACTCCTCATAGCCGATGAGCCTACAACGGCACTTGATGTAACTATACAGGCACAGATACTCTATCTTATGAAAAAATTAAGCCAAGAGTTTCATTCAGCACTCATACTTATCACTCACGATATAGCAGTTGTCTCTCAGCTTTGTGACAAGATAGCAGTTATGTATGCAGGTAGAATCGTGGAGTATGGCAGTAAAGAGGATATTATATTTAATCCACTTCATCCATACACAAAAGGCTTGATTGAGTGTTTGCCAAAATTAAATGACGAAAAGAAGAGACTCTATCAGATACCAGGTATCATGCCTTCACTTTTGGGGCTTCCGCAGGGTTGTTACTTTAAAAACAGGTGCGAATTTTCAGATGATGAGTGCGACACATATCCGCTTCAACAAGAGATAAATGGGAGGATTGTATTTTGTCACAAAGTGAAGTAAAACTTTTAGAAGTCAAAGAAGTAGAGAAGATTTTTGGTGTCAAAGTTGGTGCTTTTGAAAAGAAGGACTTACATGCACTAAACAGGGTAAGCTTTGATATATATAAAGGAAAAACTCTCTCTTTGGTCGGTGAGAGTGGTTGTGGAAAAACAACGGTAGGAAAGGTGATATTGGGGCTCTATCAAGCCACAAAAGGAGAGGTTATCTTTAGAGATAGAGATATAGCCAAGCTAACTCCGTCTCAAAGAGGAGATATACAAAAAGATATACAGATGATTTTTCAAGATCCATACTCCTCTTTAAATCCAAGAAAAAAGATAAAGACGATACTAGAGCAACCTTTAAAAATCCATACAAATATGACAAAAGAGCAGAGAAAAGAGGCAATTTTATTACTATGTGATGATGTTGGGATTGATTACAGCTATTTGGAGCGTTACCCACACCAGTTTTCAGGAGGCCAGAGGCAGAGAATCGCTATAGCAAGGGCGATGATACTAAAACCAGAACTCATATTGGCAGATGAGCCTATCTCTGCTCTTGATGTCTCTATTCAAGCTCAAATACTAAATCTTATGATGGATTTGCAAGAGAAGTATCACGCAACCATGCTTTTTATCACTCACGATATAAGCGTAGTAAAACATATAAGCGACTATATAGCCGTTATGTATCTGGGTGAAATTGTAGAGTATGCAAGTAAAAAAGAGCTTTTTGCAAACCCAAAACACCCATATACAAAGATGCTTTTTTCAACAGTGCCAGATATCCATACTCCACTAGCAACCGAAAGTGTGCTCAAAACCGGGGAAATCCAAAGCCCCATAGACTTACCTCAGGGTTGTTTTTTCCAAAACAGATGTCAATACAAAGAGGAAAGCTGTATGCAAACTCATCCAGAGTTGTATGATAGTGGTGAAAATCATCTAGTAAGATGTCCGATAGTATTGCAAAAGGTTGGTATCAAATAGTTGTTTCATCGCCAAATCTAGATAATTTTCGCGGTGAAATTTTTAGATAAAAGCATCTGTCAGGTTCCTTAAGAGCACCATTTCTGTACTTGTGCCGTCTCTCAAGAGTGTTAAATCTGCATAAGTTTTGTTAAAAATGTTATTTAGAAAAAGAAGATAAGAGAGGCAAAGTAGTGTATAAGATTAGATATTAAGTTAGTGTTAATTTTTCTATCTTATCATTACGGTATCCACTTGGTGGAATAATAACACATTGGAGGAAGTTATGAAAAAGATAGTTCTATTTTTGGGAGTAGTTGGAGTTTTTGGTTCTCTTTTTGCAGCAGATGCTCAAACTCTTTTGGAGCAAAATGGATGTATGGCTTGTCACAATATTATGGGCAAGAAAACCGCACCGGCATTTATGGGCGTGGCTAGAAGAAATCTGAGATTTGAGGGCGCAAATGCTAAGGCAAATATAATCAACAGTATAAAAAACGGCAGTAAAGGCAAGTATAGATACTTTACAAATACCCAAATGCCACCATTTCCAAACATAAGTGCTACTGATTTAGATACAATAGCAACTTATATACTATCTCTAAAGCCACCAAAAGGTGCCAGAAGAGGACAAGGCGGAGGCATGGGTGGCGGACGAGGCATGATGTAGTGATAAAAGAGGTTAAACATGATAAATATAGCGATGATAGAGGATGATGAGCAATTAGCATATATACTTGGTGCTTATCTAAAACAGTTTGATATATTGGTGACAAATTATGCTGATCCTTTTATCGGACTTAGCTCTATCGCGCTGAATAAATATGAGTTTGACCTTGTTATTTTGGATTTGACTCTGCCTGGGCTTGATGGGGTTGAAGTTTGTAAAGACCTTGTTAAGCTCGGGGTTCCCATCATCATTTCGAGTGCTAGAAGTGATATAGAAGATAAAATTAAAACCCTTGAAATAGGGGCAGATGACTACCTTTCCAAACCTTATGAGCCAAAAGAGCTGGAGCTTCGAATAAAGAGTGTTCTTAGAAGATGTGGAGATAAAAAAAGAGAAAATGAGCTTGAAAAAGAGACCCTATTTAAAGTAGATGCAAACACAATCTACCTTAAAAATAGACCCTTAAATCTCACTCAAGCAGAGTTTCAAGTTCTCTCTTTGCTGGTGGAGAGGAAAAATTCCATAGTTTCAAGATTTGACATATATGACAGTTGCGACTTTTTTCACAGTGAAGATGCGAGAGGAAGTCTAAATGTCATTATGGCAAGGATCAAAAAAAAGATAGGTAAAGAGTATATCAGAACGGTTAAAGGCATGGGATATAAACTAGAATGTTAAAAAAAGAGTCTATATTTTTTATCATTACCGTTTCGTTTACTCTCTCAATTATACTTATAATCTCAAGTTTCTTTCTCTTAAATAAAAATCTGGAGTTGCAAAGATATAGATATGTGCAAAACAGGGTGTCGTATTTTAACCATAAGGCGCTAAGAGATGTTATGGGTGATTTGGCAAATCTAGGTTATAGGTATATAGACAAAAAAGATGATATAGTAAAGAAATCACGAGTTTTATATAGATTTAAAATAGGCAAAAAAGATATAGTTTACCTGAAATATCATAAAAATTTTTATTTTTATTTTAAGATGCCAAGAGGCGAGATTTTGCTGCAAGATAAAAAACATCTAAGTTACGACAAGAGGCTCTTTTTTGTCATATTTGCAATCATTGTTGCAACTTTGATGTTTTTGTATATCATAGTTGTGAAAAAGCTACTACCTTTAAAAAGACTGCATGCCCAAGTTAAAAAACTTGCCAATGAAAACTTCGATATAGTTTTGGATATAGAAGGGGGAGACGAGATAGCAACTCTGGCAAAGGAGTTTAAGAAGAGCGTGAAAAGACTAAAAGAGTTGAAGCTTTCAAGGGATATTTTTGTCAGAAATATAATGCATGAGCTAAAAACTCCTATCACGAAAGGCAAACTTTTGGCAGAACTTCCACCTGATGAGATTAACAAGGAGCTTCTAAAGAGAGTTTTTTACAGGCTTGAACATCTAATAGATGAGTTTGCGCAAATAGAGCGGTTTTTATCCCTTAAAGAGTCTATAAATATTCAAAGCTACTTTTTAGACGATTTGATTGATAGTGCGATTGATATAAGTTTTTGCGAAGAGGAAAAAGTTGTCAAAGAGTATGAAAATATAAAATTAAATATAGATTTCAAACTCTTTATCATAGCTTTGAAAAATCTCATAGACAACGGCATAAAATACTCAAAAAATCAAAAAGTTACCATAAAAACCAAAGATGACACCATACTATTTATAAACGAAGCACCAAGATTAAAATACCCGCTTGAAAACTACTTTGAACCATCCTATAATCAAGACTCAAATAAGCTGAGTTTAGGTATATATATTGCAAATCACATACTTAAATCAAATGGCTTTAAATTAGATTATGAGTATAAAGATAACAAAAATATTTTCAAAGTTATATACTGATCTTACATACCTTTTGTGCCCATAGTGGTTTTATTGATGCTTTATTGCTTCGTTAAAGTAAGTTATTGTATAATTCCATTAGCTCTACATGTAGGAAAATTATGACAACTATACTATTTGATTTAGACGGCACTCTTATAGACTCTACTGAGGCTATTTTGGAGAGTTTTAAACAGAGCTTTAACTACTTTAATCTAAAAAATTATGACGATGAGCAGATAAAATCCCTCATCGGATATCCACTTGATATCATGTATGAAAAACTTGGAATTAAAACTTCAAATATAAATGAAATTGTAGAGGTATATAAAAACATTACAGATCTATATCAGCGCAAAAAACAACCCTTCTTCCTTATGCAAAAGAGGCACTTGAGGAAGCCGATGCAGTTGCAACCCTTGGTGTAGTTACAACAAAAACCAAGAGATATTCCGTTGAATTGTTGGAGCATATGGGTATTTTGAGGTATTTTAAAGTTCTTATTGGCAGAGAAGATGTTTTTAATCCCAAACCTCACCCCGAGCCTATACTTAAAGCTTTGAAGGAGCTTAATGCTAAAAAAGAAGATGCATGGATGATAGGAGATACTGTTATGGATATGCAAAGTGCAAAAAGTGCAAATGTAAATGCACTAGCCCTAACCTGTGGATACGGGATGAAGAAAGAGCTTGAGTGTTTCGCTCAAAATCTATTTGCAAATCCTCTTGAAGCTGTAAGGTACATTGCTAAAGATATCAGCAGAGTGTCGGAATGTCCCCATAAAGAGACTGTCCCGTGTTTTGTGTAAGCCAAATTCACCGCTTTTTGAGAAATTCATTATAATATAGCTCATCTTATTTTCCCCTCTAATCTTTCACTGAAATGGATAAAAAACTCAGAGATAATCTCTCCCTAGTTGGAGATAGATTTTTCCCATTTTTTTGAAATATCCTGACAAATCAGAAATAGCAGTTTAAAAAGTGATTCGTTATTGCTGAAACCTCCTTTGGATTTTGTAATTTTTCTCACTTGCTTCTTGAAACCTTCTATGGTGTTGGTAGTACAGATAATTTGTCCAATAGGCTCTGAAATTGTTGTTTTTGACGAATTTTGACCCACCCAGAGCTGGTAGATATTTAAGTGTCGTTTTGGGGGATATTTGGGTGGCACTTGACATCAACTTAATATTCATTTAAAAAAAGGCTGAAAGATGCTTTGAATTTACGATATAATTTCAGGAGACATCAGGTGTTGACACAGAATTTATTACAGTCCTCAAAAGTCAAACCCTGACCCCTTTCCTCTCTCTTTCCTCTCCTCTCTCTTTCCTCTGTTGTATAAATTGAATATAAATTAATCTCTTACATTTTCCTCTTTTATTGTCCAGATAAACACAACTGGAATAAATACTAATGTCATAAGTGTTCCTATAATCAAACCACCAATTGCTACTGCTCCAAGTGGTGCCAATTTTTCTAAGCCTATTGCAGAGCCTTGAGCTACTGGAAGCATACCTACACTTACTGCAAATGCTGTCATTAAAACTGGTCTTGTTCTTATTTTTATAGATTTTAGCATTGCCTCTTTTTTATTTAATCCAAGTTTTATCTGCTCTATTGCAAAGTGAATTAATAAAATTGCATTATTTACAATTATTCCTGCAAGTAGTATAAATCCCATCATCGCTGCCATTGATACATGATAGTTTGCTATAAGCATAGCCCAAGAGCCACCCACAACTGTTAATGGAATTGAAAATAGTATCATTAAAGATATTTTAAAGTTTCCAAACATTACAATTAGTGTCAAAAATATTAATCCCACTGCAACAATAATTGCTCCAACCATTCTACCACCAGCATCTTTAAACGACTTAATATCACCTGTTTGCTCAAGCTTAACATCAGGTGGAAGTTTAACACTTGCTAAGTTCTTTTCAAATCTATCCATTATGTGGGAGATTGCTGCTTTTTCACGATTGCCATATATATCTAAAGTATATTGCAATCCATCTCTTGTGATTTGTGTTGGTTCTAAATTTATCTTAATAGTTGCAAATTTGCTTAAAGGAATTTTGCCTTTTTTAGTATCTATTAACATAGATAAGATTTTACCCTTTTGGTCAATTTGCTCTTTTTTTAACCATACTCTTATACCATAATCAATATTGTTACTTTTGGGGAAAGATGCAACTAATGCTCCACGAAGTGCTAATTGCACCTGTTTTGTAATATCTTCTCTATTTAAACCATACTCTTTTGCTTTAGCTTCATCTATATCTAAATCATAAACTATCTTATCCATATCCCAAGTTGTTAAAACCGATACTACCCCTTTTGTATTTGATAGTGCTTTAAATACTGCCTCTTTTGCCTTAAGAAGTGATTCAAGATTATCACTACTTAATGTTGCATCTACATTTCCTCTAATACTAGACATTGCTGTTCCACCAGCTGGCGTTACATCAAAATATTTTACCTCTGCGATTTTTGCGATTTTTTCTCTTATTGCTCTTGATATTTGCCAAATATTTTTTTTTCTATGGTGTCTATCTATATAGGTTGCTTTGATAGTAAGGTTGTCTATTCCGCCACCACTTCCTATACTCATAACTCCAGCTTCGCTTCCAATACTTCCTGAAACTCTTAAAAGCTTACCTTGCTCTTTTAAGATTTTATTTATTTTCTCTAAAACCTCTGCACTCTTACTTATTGGCAAATTGCTTTGCATAGTAATTTTTATATTTATCTCACCGGTATCCATAGGAGGTGTTAGCTCTTGACCAACTATTGGCATAATTATTTTTATAGAAGAGATAAAAAGAGCTATTAAAATTGCAAATGCTACAACCCCTTTAGTCCAGTGCGATACAATCCACTTAACAATAGTTGCAAAAAAGGCTTGTATATAATCATTTGCCTTACTAATAAAGCTATTAAAAAACTCTTCAGCTTTAATTATAAAAGGGTGCTCAAAAGGCAAAACATAAAGCGATAATAGCGGCACTACAAGAATAGATATCACATAAGATGCAACTAAAGCTAAAAGCAAAGTTCCAGCAAGTGGTGCAAATATTGTTTGCGGGTATCCACCAACAAAAAGCATAGGTGCCAAAGCTATCATAGTTGTAACAGTTCCGCTTAGATCTGCAAACATAATCTCTTTTGTGCCATCAAGCACAGCCTTTTGTATATCCTCTCTTAACTCTTGATAGTGTCTTTCAATATTTTCCATTACAACAACTGTATCATCAAGAAGCAGTCCAAGAGCTAAAATAATAGCAGTAAGTGTAATAACATTAAAATCAAGCCCAACAAGTGACATTAGAGCAACTGTTGATGCATACACAAGAGGGATAGTTACAAGCACAACCAAAATTTGTCTAAAGCTTGCCAAAAATAAAAACACAACTATCGTTGACATCACAATAGCATCTCTTAGAGATTCAAACATATTGTTTGTGCTAAGCTCTATTGTGTCTTTTTGAGTATCGCTTACTTCAAAACTGATATTTGGATACTCTTTTTTTAACTCTTCTATCTTTTTTTCAACTATGTTAACAGTTTTTATAACATCTGAAGTTGTTGCTCTTTGGACAGATAGTGCGATTGCTCTTTTGCCATTTCCAAAATACTCTGAACTATTTTCATAGTGTCCAAAATAGACCTTTGCAATATCTTTTATTTTAATTGATGGTGTAATATTTATATTTTTTATAGCTTCAACTCTATCTCTTTTCCCTTGAGATTTAAGCAGGTATCTGCTCTTTTGATTTGTAATAAATCCAAGTGCAAAATCTTTATCATTTTTTTGCAAAGTTGCAATTACTTCAGATAGTGTAAGATGTAAAGAGTCAAGCTTATTTTTATCAACAATAATTTGTAACTCTCTTTTAAATCCACCAAAAATATCTACATTTGCAACACCTTTTAACTTTAAAAGTTTATGCTTAATTTTATTTTGTGCAATCTCTCCAACCTCTTCAAGAGTCATATCTTTTGTTTTTGGAGACATTGATATAACTTCAATTGGCGGGGTTGCAACTGTTATTTTTATAATTTGAGGCTCTTTTATATCACTTGGCAGTTTTGATTTTATTTTTGAAATAGCACTGCTTACATCATTTACTGCAGTTCCTATATCTTTACTATACTCAAATTCTGCACTTATAACAGTTACTTCATCTATTGTAGATGAGTAAACTCTTCTAATCTCATCGATAGAGTATAGCTCCTCTTCAACAGGAACTGCAACATTACTTGCAAGGCTTTTTGCAGAAGCACCCGGTTCAACAATAACAACCGCAACTTCAGGATAGTTTGAGTCTGGAAATAGATTTCTTGGCATATTTTTATATCCAACTATTCCCATCATTAAAAATAGTGCTAAAAAAGATATAATAATATGTGGTTTTTTTAAGATTTTTTCAACCCAAGTTTTTTTATCTTGATGCATTGCTATCTCCAATAATTTGAACATTTTGATAAGCAATTAGTGATGCAAGGGTTGTTTGATTTGCTATAGCAATAGGATTTTTAGGACAACTTTTAATCACTACAAATTTATCACTTTGAACTAAAGGGTTAATTTTAACTTTTGTAAAACTACTATTGCTGTACTCATATATAAATACCCCTTTGCTTGTTTGTAAAATTGCATCTTGAGGGATAATGCAACCTTTGGCATCCGCTACTTTTATTTTAATTTCTATCGTGCTTCCTGGCAATGCATCTATCTCTTTATTTAGCTTTATCTCTGCTACATTTAAGCCATTTTTTGCAACTTTATAGATAGATTTAATAGAGCCAATATTCTTTTGTTTATAATAAACTTCATCTTTTTCTTTTAAGTTATCATCTTTATTAAATGTAATTAAGAGCTTTTTTTGATTGCTTGAAATTGCTAAAATAGGTTTTCCTGCTACTGCTAAATCTCCTTCATGCATTAGCAGTGCATCTACTGCTCCATCAAAAGGGGCTTTTATATTAAGATAAGTTAATTGGTTTTGAATCTGTGCAATTTTTGATTTTGTATTTGCTATGGCACTCTGTTTTGCTTTAACTGATAGGCTTGATAGCTCTAACTTCTCTTTTGGCAATGCACCAACTTTAAAGAGCTTTATATTTCTTTGATATATCTTTTTTGCTATCTCTAAATCAGATTTTTGAGTATTAAGATTGCTTTTTAGTGCTTTTAGATTTGATAAAATTTCACTCTCATCAATTTTTACTAAAAGCTTTCCTCTTTTAATCTCTTGAGACTCTTGAACAAAAATCTTTTTTATCTTTCCAGCTAATTTTGTAGAGATTTTAATACTCTTTTGAGACTCTACATTTGCAACATAGCCTTTTGTTAAGGTCTCATTGCCTGTTTTTGCTTTATAGAGCTTAGCTTTCACATATTGTGGTGTAGGCAAAGGGACACTTTTTATCTCATCTTCTCTTTGGTTTACAAGAGATTTTCCTTTATATCCAATAAATCCGACAACTGCTAATGTTATTACTGTTATTACTACTTTTTTCACTACTTAACCCCTTTTTCCAAAATATAATCTAAATAGAATTTTGCTTTTTTATAATTGTATTTACTTTGAATCACTTTTGCTTGAGATAGCAAAACTTTTGACTTTGCAAGAAGCAAATCATTTATTGTGCTTAAATCATTTTTATATCTAACCTCTTCTATTTGAGCACTCTTTTTTACCAATCTTAATTGGGACTTATCGCCTATATATTGAGCATATGATAATTTAAGCTTTTCCATAGCTTCTATGATTGATTTTTTAAGATTTAATAGAGTCTGATTTCTTTGCAATTTTGCTTGAAGTCTGCTAAGCTTTGCCAACTCTATATTTGTATTGCTTTTGCCAAAATCGATAAAGTTGTATTTTGCATTAATTCCAACTTGCCAGTTTGTTTCACTGTCCCATTTATCTGTATTGACATCAGCACCATAATTTCTTCCATAGTAGGCACTTAAAGCAACTTGTGGATATTTTGAAGCTTGTGCTTTTTGAATTGTTTTGGTTGCTTTTGCAATCTCTATATCCTCAATTTTAACTTTTGATAAGCTATAAGCTTGATTTACTAAAGAGTTAATATTATATATTGGCTTTTTTACTGCAATTTTTAGTGGTGAAACTTTGCTAACTTTTTTGCCTACAAGAGAGCTTAGTGTTGCTTTAGTAATATTTATATTAGCAATAATTGCTTCTTTTTGCACTTTTGCAAGCTCTATTTCACTTTGGCTTTTAATTAAATCAATTTTTGCTTTTTTACCAAGAGAGACTTCAAGCTTTATAGTTTTATTTAGTTTTTTAAGTGCATTAATATAGCTATTTTGTGCCTTTAAAAGCTCTTTTTGAGCTAAAGTAGAGAGATATAATGAGCGAATATTATAGATAATCTCCTCTTTGCTTAATTTATATTTTGTTTTAGTCATAGTTTTTGATAGTTTTGCAATCTCAATATCTCTTGTTTGAGCAAAGCCTGTAAATAGTGCAACAGAGTAGTTAGCTCCTATTGAGTATATATCTTTACTTGCAGTTATTGGCAAACCACTCTTTATAGCACTTGGTGGCAATGGTGCAAGTGTTCTTTCTATATTATAGTGAGTTGTAGAGCCTACCAAATCAATTTCGCCAAATTTTTTAACACTATTTAACTTTTGTTTTAACGAAGCACCTTTTATAGCACTTTTTGCTTTTAGCAAAATTGGTGAGTGCTTTAAGGTATAACTCTCAAGTTCACTTAAAGTAGAAGCAAAAGAGGTAGCTACATACAAAGAGACTAATAGTAAATATCGCATAAATAGACCTTTTTTATGCGATTGTATCTTTTTAATGTGAACTAAATATTAACTTTGCAGTTTTAGTCTCTTTTTTAAGTCAAATTTTTCAATAAAACTATCGATAAGAGTTTTTAATTTATCATCATTCAAGTTTAATGGCTCTTTTATTTTAAACTTTTTAAAAAAAGGTTTTGGTAAAACTGAATTTTTTATAGAGGGATTTTCAAGGTAGCTAAATATTGCTTTTTCAATAGCCTCTTTGGTGCTATATTTTAACAAATATTTTTTATAAATTATTTCAGATGGTATATTTTGCTTTTGATGACAACTTAAACAACTTGTTTGTAAGTTGCTCTTATTTGCAAATAGTAAGCTTGTTACAAATATCAAAAAAATTAATTTTTTTGCCATTTTATTGTTACCTTTGTATAAAGATTCTCTTTAGATTCTATACTCATAGAGTATCCATAATATTTTATAATGCTATCTACCACATTTAAACCTATTCCAAAGCCACCCTCACTTCTGTTTGCTCGTATAAATCTTTTTGTAATATTTTTTAACTCATCTTCTTTTATTCCTATACCTTCATCTTTAACAATAAACTCTTCTTTATTTAAAATAATCTCTATTTTTGAGTCAAATTTACTATACTTTATTGCATTTGATATTAAATTGTCAATTACTCTAATTATATCACTTCTATCTATATTTAATATGCAGTTATCAACCAAGCTTTTTACTCTTAAATCTTTTGGCTTAAACATTAAAGAGAAGTATTTTAGTCTCTCTTGCAAAAGCTTTGCAACATCAATCTTTTCTGCTTTTCTATAGTATTTATTGTTTAATTTTAGGTATGTTAAATCATCATAGATATGATTGAGTGTAAGTGAAGCTATCTTTATTCTATCTAACTCCTCTTGGTTTTTTTTACACTCACCAAAACTCTCAATTAGCTCTATATTATTTAAAATCGTGCTAATCGGGGTATTTAATTCGTGTGTTGTATCTTGTATAAAGCTATTTAACTGCTCAACATAACTCTTCATAGGCTTTATAAATATTTTACCAAGAAAGTATGCAAGTATAGAAAATAGTATAAATGCACCTATAAAAAACAGAATTAAATCTTTTTTTAGTTTATCAATTGAGCTTTTGTCAATAGGACTTTCAATTAGTAAATATGCAGCACCAAGATAGTATGGTTTAATCTTTTTTATATAGTAGATTTTATTTTTATTTTTTTTAAGATTGTTTAAGTTATCAAGCTTTAAGCTACCAAAGATATGGTTTTTATTCAAATTAAAAATTGCACTTTTATACTCTTTTGGATTTGGATAGTATAAAATTTTATCTTGAGATTTGTGAAGTTATATAATTTTATAAGTTAAATTATTTGCCTTAACTCTTAAATTGCTTAACTCTCTATCAATTATATCTTTTCTATTTGTATTATAGTAGATATAAGAAAGAATAAAAAATAGAGTTAGAGTTGATATCATATAGATAGATAAAAAACGAATAAGAGATCTTTTTTCGCTATTTAACAAAACGGTATCCTACATTTTTAACAGTTTGCACTCTATCTTTTCCTAAAACTTGCCGTAAGCTTTTTATATAGGTTCTTAATGAAGCAGGGTTTGGCTCTTGGTCATATTCCCACAAAGCTTGAAATATATCTTCATACTTGAGCAATCTATTTGGATTTTTTAAAAAGTATTCAAGAAGTTTTATCTCTTTTGTTTTGAGTGCTACTTGGTTTTTATCTTTATAAAGTATCTTTTCACTTAAGTTATAAAGCAAATTATCATCTATTTTTATAACACTATCTTTCGTGCCATAAGCTTTTTTTAGTTGAGTCTCGACTCTTAATTTTAACTCTTTTAACTCAAAAGGCTTTTTTATATAGTCATCGCCACCACTTAGAAAACCTTTTTCTACACTATCTATATCATTTAAAGAGGTAATAAATATCGCAGGGGTATTTTTCTCTTTTCGTATCTCTTTTAAAAGCTCAAAACCATTAATTTTAGGCACTTTTACATCAAGAAGCATTAAATCAATATGCTTTTCATAAGCTATATCTTGTGCCATTTGACCATCGTAAGCTACAAGAACTTCATATCCTTGTAGCTCTAAATATCTCTTAATGGTTTGGTTTAAGCTTATATCATCTTCAAGAAGCAAAATTTTCATCTATTGCATTTTGCCTTTTTTGCCACGAAAGCTTAAAAACTCCTCTTTTGATATAAAACCATCATCATTTGCATCAATTCTTGAAAACATTATATTTGCCATAAATCCTTTCTTAGCAACAAGCTCATCTTTTGATATTTTACCATCTTTGTTTGTATCTATCTGATTAAACATATTTTGTTTGCCTTTTTGCATACCTTGTTGCATTTTTTTGTGACCTTGTGGTGTCATATTGAAAGTTTTTACCATATAATCAGCTATCTTGCTAAGCTCCTCTTTTGTAACTACACCTTTTTGTGAAGGCATTAGACCAAATCTATTGACACTTTGGCAAATTGCTTTCTCTTTGCTTGGATTAATTACAAAATCTTCAATATGAGCTTTTATCTTTGCATCATCTTTTAGCGCCTCTCTCATATGAAACATAACCCCTTGTGCCATTGGTGCTATTACTGAGTTTTGATCTTTTGGCATAGTAGTTTTATGACATATTGCACATTTTGCATCAAAAAGTTCTTTTGCACCCATTTCACTTGCATTTATACTAACAGTCGCTATTAAAGCAAGAAGACTGATTTTTACTAATTTCTTCATTGTAAATCCTTTATGTTTGAATAGTGTTATTGTATAAAACTAATATAAACCAAATATGAATTTAGAGTGGTTCACAAGTTTATAAAATGATATTTTGTAAATCAGAAAAAACAGCAACCAAAAAGCTCTTTGAAAAAGTAAAAGCATACCAAGCACTGCATGCGAGTGAGAAGTTTGTTGTACTCTTTGATGCCTATCTCTCTTTTAATCTTGGTTGCTTTGATGGTAATCTCTTAAATGAGATTGCGCCTTTGTATCTATACGCTATAGCTCTATATGTAAAAATAAAAAATTTAATTTAATACACATATAGACAAATAATTTAATATAATTTATAATATCATTACACATTAATAGACTATTAAGACAATGCTAAGTACAATAAGCTAAGTATTGTCTTAAATATTTTAACTAAAACTAAAACTTAATAAAGGGGATAGATTATGGCAAAAGTCATGAAAACTATGGATGGAAATGAAGCTGCAGCTTACTCAGCGTATGCTTTTACGGAAGTTGCGGGCATATATCCGATAACACCTTCTTCTCCTATGGCGGATCATACCGATGTGTGGGCAAGCCAGGGAAAGAAAAACTTGTTTGGTATGCCAGTCAAACTAGTTGAGATGCAAAGTGAAGCAGGAGCTGCTGGAGCGGTTCATGGTTCATTGCAGTCGGGTGCTTTGACAACAACTTATACGGCTTCTCAAGGTTTGCTACTAAAGATACCAAATATGTACAAAATGGCGGGACAACTTTTGCCAGCAGTTATACATGTAGCAGCAAGATCTTTGGCAACACATGCACTATCCATCTTTGGTGATCATCAAGATATATATGCAACAAGACAGACTGGATTTGCTCTTTTGGCTTCAAGTTCAGTTCAGGAAGCTATGGATTTAGCTGGTGTTGCACACCTTAGTGCTATCAAGGGAAGAGTTCCGTTTTTGCACTTTTTTGATGGTTTTAGAACATCTCATGAGATACAAAAAATCGAAGTTATGGATTATGCCGTATGGGATAAACTTTTGGATAGAGATGCAATCGCTAAGTTCAGAGAAGAGGCACTGAACCCTGAAACTCCAAAAACAAGAGGTACTGCACAAAATGATGATATATATTTCCAAGGAAGAGAAGCTCAAAACAAGTTTTATGATGCACTTCCTGATGTAGTAGCTGATTATATGGCTGAGGTTTCAAAAGTTACAAGCAGAGATTATAAGCCTTTTACATACTATGGTGATCCTGAAGCTGATAGAATTATAGTGGCTATGGGTTCAGTTAACGAGACCATAAAAGAGACAGTTGATCATTTAAGAGAAAAGGGTGAAAAAGTTGGCTTGATAATAGTTCATCTCTATCGTCCATTCAGTCTTAAGCATCTTTTTGCCGTTATGCCAAAGAGTGCAAAAAAGATAGCTGTTTTAGATAGAACAAAAGAGCCAGGAAGTATAGGTGAACCACTCTTTTTAGATATACAAGCTGCATTTTATGGCAAAAAAGATGCTCCGATTATAGTAGGTGGTAGATATGGTTTGTCTTCAAAAGATACAAATCCAGCTCAAATCATAGCAGTATATAAAAACCTTGAAGAGGCTGAGCCAAAGAGTGACTTTACGATAGGTATAGTTGATGATGTTACTTTAAAATCACTTTCTGCGGGAGAAAATCTCTCACTTGGCGGTAAAGGTGTAACAGAGTGTTTGTTTTATGGTATAGGAGCTGACGGAACTGTCGGTGCAAATAAAAACTCTGTAAAAATTATTGGCGACAAAACAGATCTTTATGCTCAAGCATACTTTGCTTATGACTCTAAAAAATCAGGCGGTTATACCAGAAGTCACCTAAGATTTGGACCAAATCCTATCCGTTCAACCTACCTCGTAACAAGACCTGACTTTGTGGCTTGTTCAGTTGCAGCATATATGGATGTATATGATATGATTGGGGGACTTAAAGATGGTGGAACTTTCTTGCTCAACTCGATATGGGATGCCGAAGAGACAGCCAAGAAAGTACCAAATAAATTCAAAAAAACACTAGCTCAAAAACATGCTAAATTTTATGTGATAAATGCTACAAAGATAGCAAGAGACATCGGTCTTGGAAACAGAACAAACACTATCATGCAAGCCGCTTTCTTTAAACTGGCAAATATAATTGAGTTTGAAAAAGCAAAAGAGTTTATGAAAGAGTTTGCCCATAAATCATACATCAAAAAAGGTGAAGCAATCGTTGAGATGAACTATAAAGCCATAGAGAGTGGAGAGGCTGGACTAGAAGAGGTTAAAGTTGATCCAGCTTGGGCAAATCTTGGAGATGAAATTTCACTTGAAGTTCCTGAAAAATACCCTGGAGACAAATTTATTGAGACAATTTGTAAACCGATGAACAGAGCTTTAGGTGATGAACTTCCTGTGTCGGCATTTACGGAGCATATAGATGGTTCAGCAGAAAATGGCTCAACAGCATATGAGAAAAGAGGCGTGGCTACGATGGTTCCTACTTGGAATGAAGATACCTGTATACAATGTAACCAATGCTCATTTGTCTGTCCTCACTCAGTTATCAGACCTTTCTTGATAAATGATGACGAATTGGAAAATGCACCTGAGGGTGTTAAAAATCATGTAATAGACGCAAAAGGCAAAGAGTTAAAAGGGTTAAAATACAAAATCCAAGTCTCTACGCTTGATTGTACAGGATGTGAGCTTTGTGCTGAGATCTGTCCTACAAAAGACAAATCTTTAGTAATGGTTCCTATCGACCAAGAACTTGAAAATAATGAGCAGGAAAATGCTGATTATCTTTTCAAAAAAGTGACATACAAAGATGATTTGGTTAAGAAAACAACCGTAAAAGGTTCACAGTTTGCAAAACCGTTGTTTGAGTATCACGGAGCATGCCCAGGATGTGGAGAGACACCTTATATCTCACTTGCAACTCAGTTATATGGTGAGCATATGATGATAGCAAATGCGACAGGTTGTTCATCTATCTATGGCGGTTCAATGCCTTCAACTCCATACACAACAAATGAAGAGGGGCACGGTCCAGCATGGGCAAACTCACTTTTTGAGGATAATGCAGAGTTTGGTATGGGTATGCATCTTGCAAATGAAACGATTAGAAACAGAGTTGCAAATATTATGGCAAACTCTATGGATGAAGTTCCAAATGCACTCTCAGCACTATACAAAGACTTTTTGGAAAACAAAAATGACAGAGTCAGAACCGCAGAAATCAGAGACAGAATTGTTCCTATTTTAGAAGAAAATCTTGATATTCCAAGTGTTGCAGAGCTCTATACACTTAAGAAATATATAGCTAAAAAATCACAGTGGATTATCGGTGGTGATGGTTGGGCTTACGATATAGGATATGGTGGACTTGATCATGTAAGCGCAAGTGGTGAAGATGTAAATATCTTGGTTGTTGATACGGAAGTTTACTCAAACACTGGTGGACAAAGCTCAAAAGCATCACATGCAGGCTCAATCGCAGAATTTACAGCTTCGGGAAAAGCTTTGGCCAAAAAAGATTTGGGTCAAATCTCTATGACTTATGGAAATATATATGTAGCAAGTATCAACTCAAATGCTTCTCAAGCCCACACTCTAAAGGTGATGAGAGAAGCTGAAGAGTATCCTGGTGTTTCTGTTGTTGTCGCCTACTCTCCATGTATAGCTCATGGTGTAAAAGGCGGTATGGGAAAATCCGGCAAACAGGCAGAATTGGCTACAAAATGTGGATATTGGCCAACTTATACTTATGACCCGAGACTCATGAAAGAGGGTAAGTGTCCACTAAAAATAGCTTGTAAAGAGCCAAATTGGGATCTGTATGAAGATTTTCTACTTGGAGAAGTTAGATATAACGCATTGAAAAAATCAAATCCTGAACATGCAGCAGAGTTGTTTGAGAAAAACAAAAGAGATGCACAGTTTAGATGGAGACAGTTAAAGAGGTTAGCAGAAGCTGACTACTCTGGCGAAGCGGAGTAGATATAAAAAGGGAGAGATTGACTTCTCTCCCTAGCTCTTACAAGCCTAAAACTTTCTCTACCTCACCATTGCTTTTAACAGCATTTGCACTCTCGTGAATCACAGTTGGAAGACATGCAGTGCACACATATACCTCTTCACCACCACATATTGCTTTTACATATACTCTTTTTTGACCGTCATTGCTTGGTTTTAGACAAACATTACAAACTTGAACACCATTTTTTTCCATTTTTTTTCCTTTAAATTTTTTTGAGTTTGTATTATAGTAAAAAAAGATAAATATAACCAAATAAAGAGAGTTTTAGGTATAATTTAGCGAAGAAGAGAAAAATGTTATCAAGGGAAATATAAGATGGACAAAAATAAGATTTTAGAAGTGTTGGTGAGTAAAAAAGATAGTTTTAATATTCATAATTTTGTTTTATTTGGCTCTTTTGCTAAGAAAAAAGAGAGAGAAGAAAGTGATATTGATATAGCATATATATTAAAAGATGGCTATAAACTGAGTTTTAGCCAATACCTAAAACTAGAAAATGATCTTGAGCAATCTTTTGAAAAAAAGGTGGATTTGGTAAATTATAGAAAATTAAATCCATTAATAAAACTACACGCAAAGGAGGATTTTATATATGTTTGATAGTAAAAATATTATATATATTTTAACGATGCTTGAAGCCATAGAAAAGATATTATACTATTCAAAAGATTTTACTGATGAAGAAAAGTTTTTTTTCGCTAATAAGCAACTAAATTTTAATGCAACAGTAAATCTGCTCATAGCTATAGGCGAAGAAAATAAAAAGATAGATAAAAATCTTAAAAAACAAGATAAGATAAATTGGAGCAATATCTCTGCTATGAGAGATAAAATTTCTCATAATTATAGAGGTGTTGATGAGACTATTGTGTGGGATATTATACAAAACTATCTTCCAAAATTGAAAATAGTCTTGATAGAGATGTTACCTGCGATCGAAGATTATAGACGATATATTGATGAAGCGATATCCAGCGGATATTATGATGATTTGATATATTTAAAAAATTTATAAAAAAGGAAAATATTATGCCATTATTAGATAGTTTTACGGTTGATCATACAAAGATGCCAGCTCCTGCTCTCAGAGTTGCTAAAAATATGAATACTCCTTGTGGAGACAATATAACAGTTTTTGATTTGCGATTTTGTAGGCCAAATCAAGATATACTCAGTGAAAAAGGGATACATACGATAGAGCATTTGTTTGCGGGTTTTATGAGAGAGCATTTAAACGGTGATGGAGTAGAAATCATTGACATATCTCCTATGGGTTGCAGAACAGGTTTTTATATGAGTTTGATTGGTACACCAAAAGAAGACAGGGTTGCCAAAGCTTGGAAAGAGTCTATGGAAGATGTTCTACATGTAAAGAGCCAATCTGACATACCAGAGTTAAATATCTACCAATGCGGTAGTTATAAAATGCACTCATTAGAAGAAGCAAAAGAGATAGCCCAAAAAGTTTTAGACAGTGGTATTGGGGTGATGAGCAATGATGAGTTAAAACTTGATTTGTCCAAGATTAATTAAAGAGACCACTTGTACAAGGGAGTTTCTTTATAGAGAAAAAATTATAAAGAGTGTTAGTGATACGAATACTTAAAGCATATCCGTTTAGAATTATTATTTTCCTGGTATTTCTTGCAGTTGCAGTTGCATATTTGGTATTTTTGCAGAATACTAAAAAAAGTTTACTTTATAGTAATTATAATAAAGAAGTTATTTCTTTGCAAAAAAGATTAGAAAACAATATAAATACAAAAGAAAAATCTACTTTAGCCTTAGCACTCACTCTTGCCGTAAGTGACCAAAAATTAGTAAATCATATTTTAAAAAATCATATTCCACATATTTATTATAAAACTTTAATTTTGGAATATAAAAAAAATACACTCTATAAAAATATATGGATACAAGTTTTAGATAAAAATGGCAAATCATTATATAGGAGCTGGAGTAAAAAAACAGGTGATAATGTAAGTAGTATAAGAAAAGAAGTCGCTAGTATGCTGAAATCAAAAAAAATTACCACTACAATTAGTGTGGGAATTTATGATTTAACTATAAAAGCGATGGTACCGATTGTTTTCAACAAGAAGTTTGTAGGTATTGTAGAAGTTATATCGCACTTTAATTCTATTGCAAAAGAATTTCTGAAAATGGATGTTGACTCGGTAATAGTTGCAAATAAAGAGTACAAAAAACAATTAAACTATCCATTCAGTAAAAAAGTTATAGGCGATTATTATGTCGCTAATCTAGATGCGAAAAATGAAAAAATGGATTATTTAGCTAAGCATGGAATTGAAAATTATATTAATAATTCTTTTAAAATCGAAAATGGATATTTGATTGTTTCATATCTTTTGAAAAGAAATGAAAATCCCGTTGGTGTTTACATTATGTTTAAAAGACTGGATAAAATTGCATCAAATTATATTGATAACTTTATGCTAAGGTTGATTTTATTGGGTATAGTGGCATTTATAGTTGTGCTCGGCATTATCAACACGATTATATATTTTATTTTAAAAAGACAAAAAAGATACTATAAAGACATCATAGATACATCAAGCAATATAATAACTATAAATAATAAAGAAGAAATTTTAGATGCAAATAAAACTTTTTTTAAATATTTTATTGAATATAAAAATATTGATGAATTCAAAAAAGAACATAACTGTATTTGTAATTTCTTTGTAAAAGAAGAAGGATATATAACCAAAGATATGGGTGATTATGATTGGATGGACTATATATTGGAATACCCAACCAAAATAAATAAAGTTAAAATCAACTCTTCGGGAGAAGTTTTTTATTTTTTGATTTCTGCATCTTTGCTTTCATCGCAAAAAAAACAATATAGTGTTATTTTATCGGATATAACACAAGAAGAAAAATACAAAAAGAAAATAGAGCAGATAAGTATAACTGATCCTCTAACAGGCATTTTTAATCGCAGGTATTATGACCAAAAAATAAAAGAAGAGATAAGCAGTGCTAAAAGGTATGATTTTCCTTTGTCTTTGGTTATGCTTGATATTGATTTTTTTAAAAAAATCAATGACGATTATGGTCATGATACTGGTGATGAGGTATTAAAAGAATACACAAATCTCATTTCATCGCTTTTGAGAAACGGGGATAAAGTGTGTAGAATTGGAGGTGAAGAATTTGCTGTTATTCTACCTCATATTACTGTCAATGAAGCTGCAAAAGTAGCAGAAAAATTAAGAACTTCAATAGAAAAACATAAAAAAATATTGCCAATTACCATGAGTTTTGGTGCTGTTCAGTATATAAAAGGTGAAAGCACAGATTCTATTTTCAAAAGAGCGGATAATGCACTTTATGAAGCTAAAAACAGCGGAAGAAATAAAGTTGTTGTTAGATTTGTTTAAACTCTAATTTTTTTCCAAATCCCAAAGTATTATCTGTAAATTTTATATAATCCAAATCTATACGCCATAGCTTTGGGTTTAAAGGCAAGGCATAAGGATATCTTTTGAGATATGCATTTGCCTCTTTTGGGCTTGCTTTTCCCCAGAGGCCATTAAATTGAATACCCTGAATTTTCCCTAGATGCTTGGTTTCCAAGTGAATTGTGCCCGATACTTTTGGATTTTTGCTTGCAAGCTCTACATGTAGAGTATCTTTATTCGAAGCAATTATAAAACGAGGTGGATTATATAAAAATAGGTAAAAACAACTGATACTGTGGATTTTTTCTTTATTTGAAAATGCACAGCTTAACACATGATGTTCTTGGATAAATTTTGTAATCTTTTTATCCACTAAAGCTTTGCCCCCAAGATATTATGGCATTAATATTTTTAAATATAAAAAATATTGCCAATATCCACAATAGCAAGATGATAAACTTAATAAGTAAGAAGTATTTGCTTTTCAGTTTATGTCTAAATACAAGAATACCAAATAGCACGCCTATAACTCCACCTATGAGTGAGAAAAAGTGAAAACTGAGCTCGGGAACTCTTTTTCTCTCTTTTGTAGAGTTTAATTTATCTATACCAAAAAGTATGAATGAAAAAATATTTATAGAGCCAAAATACCAAGCTACAACCGGGATAGATGGAATAAATATATTTAGAGCAAATGAGCTAAAAGTAAAAAGAAACATTATTAAAATTCTGAAGCTATTGCAGCACATAAAAACTCCTTAATATATTTTACCATTTTATAGTAAAAAAATGGTATAATCCTCTCTTGTATATATGCAGGATAGGAGAAAATATGACAAATTTAGAATATATAAAAGAGATGCTTTTACTTCAGCAAAAATTAAATGATGAGACGAATGGAATTGGTTGGGAAAACGGATATACAAAAAATGATAGAATTATTAACTGGAAAAGATGTATATACATGGAAAGTGCGGAACTGATAGACAGTTTTGCCTGGAAGCACTGGAAAGATATAAATGGGCCGATAGACTGGGAAAATGCCGTCATAGAGATAGTTGATATTTGGCATTTTGTTTTGAGTATGGTTTTGGAAGATGGCAAGATTAACAGAGGAAAAGGGATAGACAGGCTAGCAAGGGATATAACCGATGTGAAAGGCTTTGAAAGATTTACCAAAGAGCCAGACAATATAGAAAATGCAACTCCTGCAGAAATCATCAATGATGTAGAAAAAATCTTGCATGAAACTACGGGGTTTAATGTCGATATTTACGACAGTTTGTTAAAAAACTACTTCTCTCTATCTTTAAAATGTGGGGTGAATTTAAAAATACTATACAAGTATTATATCGCTAAAAATGTTTTAAATAAATTTAGACAAGATCATGGATATAAAGAAGGAACTTATAAAAAAGTGTGGAATGGAAAAGAAGACAATATCATAATGCTTGAGATTTTAGATAAAAAAATTATGGGTGCAGACAAACTATATGATGAATTGGAAACTGCATATAGCAAAGTATAGCCAATTACGATTGGCTATAAACTATGCTTTTACTTTTAGGTGTTTCTAGGAACTCTACATGTGAGACTTTTATGCCTATTTTATCCATCTTTTTTTGTATAATTTTCATAAGCCAAGTTGAAATATTTTCACTTGTTGGTACAAAATCAACGATGATATAACCTTCATACATCTCAAAAATACACTCACTCTCGTCTTGTATATGTGAAAAATCTACAGTTTTATAGCCATTTTCATGCTCTATTAAATTTCTTTTATCTTTAAAATGAGGCAAAAGAGTGCCAAAAAGAGGATCGTTTATATCAATGATAAATTTATGATCAAGCGTGTCGTCTAAAAATAGTTTAAACCAGTTGAGATGCCCAAAGTCAGTTACCATCCCGTCTTTTAATACATCACTTTGAAGATGGATTATTATCTTTCCCTGATGTCCGTGAAGATGCCTACATGTAGAGCATGTTTTTAGTGAGTATTCTTGATTTAAAACCTGTGACCAGACTCTATGACCATAACAAAAATCGAATTCTTTAGATATTTCCCAATACATTTTTTACCTTTCAATAAGTGGTCTCATTATACTATCTTATAGTAAAATTATCGCTTTCATCGCTGAAATACTGAGGTTCAAAGGTTCTTCTCCCATGGCTTTTAGAGAATTTTGAACTCTATCTATCATCAAAGAAAGTATCACTTCGAAGTTGAAATTTGAGTGGCTTAGTATTGATTCATCACCGCTTTTTAGGGATGGTAGATTTTTAAGAGAGTCTATGGAGATATTTTTATATTTTTTGTTATATTCCAGTTGCCAGTTAAGTTGCCAAGTGGCAAAGATGAACTTTCCATTTTTGTCTTTCGCATTTCTTATTTTCCATCTTAAAATCTTAAGTGTATAAAATGCATCGGTAAAATTTTGGGCATCATATCCCAAAGCTGTCAGATGATGCCCATCTTTGATGTTATAAGCATTAAAAAGCATCTTGTAAATCCCAAGTATCAAGAAATCACTTCTGTATTTAGTATCATCTGCAAAAGCCTTAACCAAATACTGCTTATATGATTTGTTTTTTAAAAGATTTATATCATTTATATTATCTTCAATATTGTAGATAATTTTATATGAGAGTTTTTTATCACTCAGCATTGGATTTCGTAAATCAAGAATTTTTTTATATTTTACAAGTAATTTTGTTATATCTCTATAGTCTCTTTCAATGATTGTGGCACTGTTTGACTGTAAGATTTCAGAAGCTTTTTGCTTAGTCGCACAAGCACTGAAAAAAATTGTTATAAACAAAGATATAAAAAGATTTAAAAAATATTTCATCTCAAAAGTATAACATATTTTGCTATAATGCCAATCCTATTTTATCTAAAAGGTCAGTTCGTGTTAAAAGTAGTAGAAATATTTTATTCTATCCAGGGAGAGGGCATATTTAGCGGAGTTCCCAGTATTTTTGTAAGACTCCATGGATGCAATCTTGCCTGCTCTTTTTGCGATGATGCTCTACATGTAGGGGATTATAAATCATATAGTTTTTATGAGATACTAGATGTCATTAAAGATTTTCCTTCCAAACAAATTATCATAACCGGTGGCGAGCCGACCTTGTATGACTTAAATGAGTTCATAAAATTTCTACAAAATTTTGGTTATTTTGTTTGTATAGAGAGTAACGGTTATAAGTTTGAAAATGTTAAAAATGCAGACTGGATTACATATAGTCCAAAAGATTGGGACAATATAAAAAAAGAGGGTTGGAGCGAGATAAAGTTTATAGTTTCAAAAGAGAGTCAAGTAGAAAAAATAGTAAATTTTGAAACAAATAAGCCGTTTTTCGTGCAACCTTTAAATCTTTTTGATAAACCTGATTTTGAAAATCTAGATTTTTGTATAGAATTGGTAAAAAAATACCCTTTTATGAAACTAAGTATCCAAATGCATAAATTTTTAGGAGTGAGGTAAATAATGAAGAAAGCATTGATAATTTTTAGTGGCGGACAAGACAGCACAACTTGCCTCGGCTGGGCAAAAGAGAGATTTGATTTGGTTGAGACTATCACATTTGATTATGGACAAAAACACAAAGTTGAGATAAAACAGGCGAAAAAGATAGCCGATATGATGGGTGTAAAAAATACACTTCTTAGCATCAATGCCTTTACGGAGTTGAATGATTCGGCACTTATCGACTCAAGCATAGATATATCAAGCTCGCACCACACCAAACCAAGCCTGCCGGCATCTTTTGTACCAAATAGAAATGCTATATTTTTCACTCTAGCGCATGCCTTTGCACAAAAACAGGGTATAAATCATTTGGTTACAGGCATAAATCAAACAGATTACTCAGGTTATCCAGATTGCAGAGAAAATTTTGTAAAAGCCTTAGAGTTGGCGCTTAACTTAGGAAGTGAATCAGATATAAAGTTTCATTATCCACTGATGCACTTGAGCAAAGGCGAAACTTTTGAATTAGCTCAAAAAGAGGGCATATTGGATTTAGTTGTAAATGAATCCCATACTTGCTACAACGGAGATCATAAAAGTTTTCACGACTGGGGATACGGTTGCGGCGAGTGCCCTGCTTGTATTCTTCGAGCAAAAGGCTGGGAAGAGTTCGTAGCAAAATAGATTTGCTACGATTTTTTTACATTCCTGCTTTTGTAGTTATTTTGTTTAGAATATTTGACATTTTTGTAAGAACCGAACATCCTGCCAAATCATAATTTTTTTCCAAATTTTTAGGGTCTTTGTACTCTATTTGTGTTTTTCCGTCAAAATCTTTATATACCAATATTTTCATTGGAAGCTCAATGGCCGCTTTGATATCTCTTTGCATGATTCTAGTACCAAGCTTTGGATTTCCAAAAATGATTAATTTCGCATTTGTCATATCAGCACCAATGCTTTTAGCACCTTTTCTAAAATCTATAGTGGCAAACAGCGTTGCACCTTTTGATTTTATGATTTTTTGCAATTTAGTTACTGTTTTATCTACCGAATTTGAACTGCTTTTAATAGTCAAATTACCCGCACTTAAAGCCACAACAGCAAACAAACTTAGAATTAAAACTTTTAATTTCATATTTTCTCCTTGAATTTTTTGTATTTTATCGAAACTTTGTGCATTTAAAGTGTATTGACTAATTTTTGATTGGAAGCAGTGTATTTTTGGTGTTGTATTTGTTTGCTATTATATGCCTCTTCATCTCTTCGATTCTTTTTTTAAAGTCAGGATGATCGGCTAGTATATATCTCCAACTATCTTTTTTCTTCATGTTTTGAAAAAATTGATTTACGCCATTTACGCCTCCGTAAGCACATGCAACATCATCTACTCCAAATTTGTCTGCAGCCAATTCTTGAGATTGGGAATATCTTGATTTCGTTATATTTAAAGCAGAAGAGAGTATCTGCCTGTATTCATCACCTAAAAAAAGAGAGACGGATGAAAAAATCAACGATTTTGTAAAATCTTTGAAATTATCCCTGTGTTTTAAGTGTCCCAATTCATGTCCTACAATAAATGCTAACTCATTTTCATTTCTCATTTTTGCCAATAGAGCCGAAGTTACCAAAATTTCACCGGAAGGGAGGGCGAATGCGTTAATCATATCTTTATCTTCTGTATAGATTTTTACTTTGTAAGGAATATTTGAGCATTTTTGCATCTTATCTACGATATTTTGAAGATATTTATTCTGTTTGTATTCTTTTTTACTCAAGTTTTTTCGTATGAAATTTACAAGTTTTTTTTCGTAACTGTTTGGTAGATAGTTCATGGTTGTATTTATGATAATTGTGATGATTATATAAAAAACAATAATGGATAAAACAAGAGATATGATTAATTTAAAAAAAGAGAAAAGAAAATTTTCTTTGGGGGTATTTATCCCCTCTTTTGGAAGTTTGGCATTGTATTTCATCTATAGATGGCGGTGCCATAGGCTAAAACTTCAACTGTACCGACATTTTTGGTGGAATTCTTTGATATAGAACTGGTTTCTATTCTTATGTTAATAATTTCACTTGCATTTTGGGCATCTTCTTTCATCCTGAGTATCGCTTCTCTTCGGGCTCTGTCCAAAAGAGTTTCGTAAGCACCGATATTTCCTCCAAAGATGTTTATCAAGGATGCTAGAAATCTTTTAAAATAATCAATAGATATAACGACCGAACCGTTTACCAGCCTACATGTAGAGATATTTTTGCTATCTAGTGGTCTTTTGAGCATGATAGTAGGCAGTGTAAGCATTTGTTCTTCTCTGTCTCTTATGGATTTGAAATGTCTTTTTTCAAGTAGCGTCCCTGTTATATATCCAACCAGCAGGAGAGTTGTAAAAATTATTAAGTTGTAGAGCATTATGCTAACTTTACTGCTGTTCCGTAAACATAAAGTTCTGCCGCACCGGCTGCTACTGATGATGTAGAAAATCTTATATTGATTATGGCGTTTGCACCAAGAGATTCTGCCTGTTCGCTCATCCTTCTCATCGCTTCTTCACGGGATTCCGATAAAAGTTCAGTATAGCCTTTTAGCTCTCCACCAAATATATTTTTTATACTAGCAGCTATATCTCTGCCTACATTTTTTGCCCGAACAGTCGAGCCTGATACTACTCCGTAATGTTCTAGTATCTCTTTATTTGGTACATATTCTATATTTGTTAGTAACACTAAAGTTTCCTTTTTTTGTGGTATTTTATATTAAATTAACTTAAAAGTAACCCAAACTACACAAAAGTTACATATAATTGTTATAATATGTAAAAACAAAAAATATAAACACTTGCACAGAGCCAGCTCGTGCAATAGCATTAAAAATAAATATTGTAAATTTCTCACCAAAGGCGAAGCTTCAGTCGCGAGGAATTTTTACGGAATTTACTTCCGCAAAAAGGGGACAATAAAATGAGTTATACAGAGCGTCAGCTCGTGCTTCAGTCGCGAGGAATTTTTACGGAATTTACTTCCGCAAAAAGGGGACAATAAAATG
>JAJRPV010000061.1 GCA_024280575.1 Campylobacterales bacterium | reverse complement strand
TTTCACTCCATATTTTAACGCTTCTTGCTCTATCAGTCTATTTTTATCTTTTGCCATTATAACATCAATTTTTTGTTCACCTATATACTCATCTAGCTTTATGAGAAATTTTATTTTTCTTTTTCTCTCGTCATCAAATTTTTTGTTGGGTATCAAATAAAGATCTATATCTCCACCTCTTTTGCTATCATCAACTCGACTACCAAAAAGTAGTATTTTACCACTTTCAAAAGTTTCGATAAAAGCTTTTTTTATCATCTGCTGTTCAAAATTAGTTAATCTCATTTAAATACCACTTATCACCAAATCAATTAACTATCGCTATTAAATATATCACGGGTATAAACTTTCTCTTTTACATCCAGAATATCTTCACTCAATCTATTTGCTACTATAACATCGCTCACTTTTTTAAACTCATCTAAATCTTTAATAACTTTAGAGTTAAAAAAAGTCTCTTCTTTCATAACAGGTTCATATATAACTACTTCAACACCTTTTGCTTTTATGCGTTTCATGATGCCTTGAATGGCAGAGCTTCTAAAGTTATCTGAGCCTGATTTCATAGTAAGTCTGTAAATGCCGACGGTATTTAATGTTGAATTTTTAATGTTTAATTTTGAATTAAAAGATAGAACCGAATCGGCTATGAAGTCTTTCCTGGTGCTGTTTGCTTCTACTATGGCACTTATTAAGTTGCATGGGACATTTTCGTAGTTTGCTCTGAGTTGCTTAGTATCTTTTGGTAAACAGTATCCACCATACCCAAAACTCGGGTTATTGTAATGCGTTCCTATGCGAGGGTCTAGCCCTACACCTTCTATGATTCTACTTGGATAGAGGTTATCATATAATGCTTTACCCTCTCTTAAAAACTCTGGAGAAAAGATGATGTTGTCGGTGTTAAATTTTTCTCTTAAACTTTTTGTGTAGCCTACTGGTACAGTAGATTTGATGACCATAGTTGCTTTTGGATTGATGTCCAGTACATCTTGCACAACATACTCTATAGTTTTAGTATTAAAGTAATTAGTATCTGGGTCATAGTCAGTTGGTGTTGCTATGATAATAAAGTCTGCATTCTCATATGCTTCTTGTTTATCAAGTGTAGCTTTGAAGTTTATATCATCTTTTTTTAAGTACTCTTCTATCTCTTTATCTTCTATAGGACTTATTTTCTTCTGTAGCATTGCTACTTTTTCTGGGATGATATCCAGTGCTACTACTTCATTGTGTTGTGCTAAAAGTAAACCGTTTGACAAGCCCACATACCCTGTACCTGCTATTGCTATTTTCATTGTTTTTCTATCCTCTTCATTTATATCAATGCTTCATCAGTCGGTACTACTTCTTATGTTAGCTATCAAGCAACACTTCCCAATGCCCGGATTTGGTACTACCTGCTCGTTTAATCTTTTTTGCATCTTTTAATTTTGAAAGATGCTGTTTGATAGCATTTGCACTTACCCATATCTTTTTTGCCAATTCTTCTCTTGTGAGTGTAGCATCTTTTTTTAATTCTAAAAGAATTTTATCTTTTGTAAGTAGTTTTTTTGTTTCTTGGGTAGTTTTTATTTTTTCTTTAAATAATATTACTCTAAACCCATGTACGAACTCTTCAAAGGTAGGCTCTGCCACTCCATGATTTTTACACTCGTTTTTTATTCTCGCTATGCCTGAACCGTATCTCTCTATGATACCAGCCTCCTTAAAGGCTCTGGCAATTGCTCTGTTTCTTGTTTTTGAAGAGTAATCCCCACTTTGTACTTTTTGTATTGTTAAGTCATCATAAAGCTTGATTTGATTTATCCAATCTTGCAAACTCTCTTTATTAACATCTGTACCTAAAATATCGCCACCGTCACTCACTCCTATTAAAATCTTACCGCCCTTAGCATTTGCAAAAGCAACAACAGACGATATAACTTCTTTTTGAAATGAAGTTTTAAATTCCATACATTGGTTTTCACCATATTTAATGAGTTGTGTAGTCATTTTCCAACTCTCTTTGCAGTTCTTCATATTCGGCTTTTTTTCTATCTATAAATTTTTTAGTAAGTTTTATCTTCTCTTTGATACCATTTTCAGTTAACAAATACCTATATTGATTTTTATTTTTATTTACAAAAAAGTTTTCTACTTTTACCAAACCTTTTTTTATGAGAGCTTTAATAACATAGTTTACTTTACCGACGCTGATGTCTAATTCTTTTGATAATGATTTTTGAGTTTTGTCTTTATCAATGTTGCGGAGCATGGAAAGCGTAAGTTCTTCTTGCAGCAATATTATTCCTTGGATATTAAATTCAATATTTGAATGTTACTCTTTTGTTAGTTAAAATAAGCTTTTTTTATTGTTTATTATTATATACTTACCCAAATCATTTAAGGATTTCATATCAAAAACAAAAAAATTTGGTTATATATTGGACTAGCGTACATATTTAGCATAGCTATTAGACTTATATGGGTATATCAATTTAGAGGTGTTGATAACTTCATGTGGAACGGGCAATTTATGATAAATACCAATGATGGATATTATTGGGCCGAAGGGGCTCGAGATATACTCAGGGGTGTATTTGAAAAAAATAGTTTATCTCCCGTATATTCAACTCCCGCGTGGCTTACGGCATTTTTTGCCTATATATTACCTTTTTCGTTTGAAACAATCATTTTTTATATGTCAGCATTTTTGAGCTCCTTGATTGTTGTGCCTATGATTCTCATAGCCAATAGTTTGAAAAGAGCTGAAATTGGCTTTGTGGCGGCACTTTTAGCCTCTATCGCATGGAGTTATTATAATCGCACCATGGTTGGGTATTATGATACTGATATGCTAAATATCGTACTTCCTGCTTTTCTTCTTTGGTCACTGATACTTGCCATAAAAACCCATGAAGAAAAGTACCTTTTATTTACAGCTTTAGAGATAATAGCTTACAGGGCTTGGTATCCTCAAAGCTATTCTTTGGAGTTTTCATTTTTTGGGCTTATTTTTCTTTATACTCTTATTTTTGAGCGAAAAAACCTGTACAATTTAAAGCTTCTATCCATAATGCTCTTTGCTATGATGGGATTACCCGGTATTGTCAGATTTGTTGTTGTTGTTATAATCTTTATGACTTATAGAAGCAAAAAACTTGACTCTTACATGTACTATCTTTTAGGCACAGCTTTTGTTATGTTTATGCTAACAGGCGGATTCAATCCTACATGGGAACAGCTCAAAGGTTATGTTTTTAAAGACTCCATAGAGCAAGTGAACTCGGTCTTAAACTTGCACTTTTTCTCAGTTATGCAAACTGTTCGTGAAGCAGGGCACATACCTTTTACCACTTTTGCAAATCGAATAAGCGGACATACTATCACATTTGTCCTATCGGTTATAGGTTATATATTTATGGTTGTTAGATATCCGGTTATGTTGCTTGGGCTTCCGCTGATCGGACTTGGCTTTTTAGCTATGGTTGGAGGGCTTAGGTTTACTATCTATGCAGTACCTCCTTTGGCTTGTGGTGTATCTTATCTTATATTTGCATGCAGTGACTATCTTAAAAGATTTTTAGTTAACGGGAAAAGTAACTTTGTAATAAGAAGTGCATTTGTCAGTATCTGTACGGTAGCTATTTTATATCCAAATATACAACATATCATAAGGTATAAAGTTCCAACAGTTTTTACAAAACAGGAAGTAAAAATTTTAGAAAAAATAAATAGCGTATCAAGCAAAAAGGATTATGTTGTTTCTTGGTGGGATTATGGTTATCCTCTTCGTTATTATGGCGATGTCAAAACCTTAATAGACGGTGGAAAACACAGCGGTGCGGTAAATTTTCCGGTAAGTTATATATTGACAAATCCACAAAAAAGCGCTGCCAAACTAGCACGGCTTGATGTAGAATATACAGAAAAGCATTTTAATTTAAAAGAAGATAATCCTGAATACAACCGTAGTAATATAGAAAATATGACTTTGGACTATGGGTTTAAAGATACAAATGAGTTTTTGGCTTCACTGAACACTGATATAAAATTACCTAAAAAAACCAGAGATATTTATATATATCTTCCTTTTAGGATGATGGGAATATTTCCGACTATCACAAGATTTAGTGATCTGGATCTTATGAGCGGCAATACTATAAGAAGACCGTTTTTTTATCAAACGAATAGATTCAGATTCGGCAAAGATGTGGTAAATCTGGGCAATGGCGTTTTATTTTATAAAAAAACAGGTATGCTAAAGGTAGGAAATCAGCAGGTACCCGTAAAAGAGTTCTACATAACCGCATATGATAAAAACAAGAAACTTATAAGACAAAGGCAGATTCTTCATAAAGATGCGAATATATCTGTTATCTTTATGCGCTCTTATAATACATTTTTGGTCTTAGACAACGACATGCTAAACTCTTTGTATATACAACTTTTTGTATTTGAACATTATAATAAAAATTTATTTAAACCAATCGTTTTGAGTCCTATTGCAAAAGTATTTAAATTAAAGATTTAAAGTGCTTTTATAGCATTTTTAGCTCATTTTAAGTAAAATCTTGAACTAATTCAAAAAAAAGATAAGATATTGAAAGACAAGCTAGAATTTTATACTGTAAAAATTTTTATATATTTTCTTGGACTATTGCCAAAGTCCTATATATATAAAGCTCTAAAGATAATCGCAAAGCTTTTTTTTAAGTTTGAAAAAAGAAGATCTAAACTGACTGTGATAAATCTCAAAACTGCTTATCCGAATAAGAGCGAGGAAGAGATCAGGCAACTTGCATTAAGTTCTTATGAAAGTGTCGCTATCACACTAGCTGAGATTATTCTTATGCTTCACGATAGAATCAACTTAAATGACATGGTTGAAGATTCACAAGAATTTCTGCGAAAAATGGAGCTTTACACAAAAGATGCAAAAAATGGAGTGATTATTATCACTGCTCACTTTTCAAATTGGGGATTGGCTGCTGAATTTTTACCTTTTCACGGATATCCAATGCTTGCAATTGGACGAGAAGGTAACAATAAACTAATAGAAAAAAATATAACAACTCCTTTTAGAGAAAAATATGGAAATAAAAATATCTACAAAAAAAATGCACTTTTTGGAATCATAAAAACTCTCAAAAGAGGCAAACTTGTGGGATTGTTGTATGATCAAAAAGCAGGGGGTGAAAATAGCATTAAAGTCAATTTTTTTGGACTTCCTGCTGATACCACCAAATCTTTAGCTGAATTGAAACTAAAATTTAATCCGAAGATATTACCTGTATTTTTTGCTAGAGAAAAAAATGGAAAATATACTCCTATCATTTATGAGCCGGTCGAATACACTGCTGATGAAGAAGTAAATCTAGAGGAAAAAACCAAAAAAATAACTCAAAAATATAACGATATACTTGAAGAAGTTATAAGAACATATCCGGAACAATGGTTTTGGATGCATAATCGCTGGAGACTTGTTTGAGCATATTAATATTAAGTGACAAAAAAGCCGGGCATCTAAACCAGTCGATTGCTTTTGCAAAACTTAAAGGGTTAAAATATGATATTTTAGAGATTCAAAACAGTATCAAACCACTCACTT
>JAJRPV010000060.1 GCA_024280575.1 Campylobacterales bacterium | reverse complement strand
TACCCGTAGGGAAGCCTACTTTGAGGCAATCTTCAAAAGATAAAAGTTCTCGAATTAACAAGTTAGTACTTCGAATTTTATCTTTTAAATCTTACCTCAAATTAGGCTTTTGTGGGGGTTGTTACTGCGCAGTGGTCTCTTTAAAGTCTAACCCTGGCACCTCTTATATCAGATTATCTTTTTTACCAAAGGGTTAAAGGCTTTTGTTGCAACTACTACTTCACATCCGACTGCAAAACCCTTTGCTTCTTCTGTGTCTAGCACGACCTCTACTATATTTTGTCCTATTCCTATAGTTGCCACAACCAAAATATCTCTTTTTTCCAAACTTAGAATCTCACCTGTAAAGGAGAATTTTCTAGAACTATCCTTTGGCAGAAAAATCTCTTTAGGAGTTCCTTTTTTGAATATTTTTCCATCTTTTAACCAAATAACATAATCTGAGAGTTTAAATACTTCGCTTCTGTCGTGGGAAACTAGAAGCGTGGTTAAATGGAATTTATCATGAGTATTTTTAAGCTCATCTTGCAATTTTGATCTAGTTTGCACATCTAGTGCCGAGAGTGGTTCATCAAGAAGTAAAATCTTTGGCTCCAGCGCAATAGCTCGACAAAGAGCAACTCTTTGCCTTTGCCCGCCACTTAAAGTTGAAGGTTTTCTATCTTTTAGTTTAGATATTCCCATCTTTTCTAAAATTGATTTTGCTTTTTTTTCATCTTTTACATGTTGGGCAAAATATATATTTTCTATCACACTCATGTTTTCAAACAATGCATAATTTTGAAAAACAAGCCCTACTCTTCTTTTTTGTGGTGACAGATTTATCTTTTTAGAACTGTCAAACCATACTTCACTATCTATTTCTATATGCCCATCATCTGGATTTTCAAGTCCGGCAATCATACGAAGAAATGTGGTTTTGCCTATGCCAGATTCACCAAATATAGTCCAAAATTCGCCATTTTCAAACTCACATTTAACCCTAAAGTCTATCTCTTCTGATGCACCTTGAAGTTTTTTGAAATATCGATTTTAATCATAATTTATTTCTCTGCCTAACTTCATATATATAATCCATAAAGTTACAAACGAGAAAGCAAAAAGGATAAGTGAGTATATATGATCCGTAGTATAATTTAGAGCTTCAACCTCGTTATAAATAGCGATAGAAGCCACTTTTGTTTCGCCGTCAATATTTCCACCTATCATCAAAACAACACCAAATTCACCTACAGTATGCGCGAAAGCAATCACTCCACCCGTTATAAGAGATGGCTTAATGGACGGCAATATCACTTTCAAAAGAGTTGTCAGCTTGCTTTTACCCATCGTGTAAGCGGCTTCTATTTGATATTTATCTACACTTTTAAATCCATTTAAAATCGGATGAACCATAAAAGGCAAGCTAAATATAACAGAGCCCAAAACAAGTCCATCAAAATGAAAAGCTAGCTGATGACCAAAAAGCTCTTGCCAAAATTGTCCCAAAAAACCATCTTTACTAAATGCAAGTAAAAAATAGAATCCCAACACAGACGGAGGAAGGACAAGAGGCATAGATACAATAGTCTCCAAAAAAGGCTTAAATCGAACTTTTGAAAAAACAAGATAGTATGCGATTGGAATACCTATAACATACAAAATAGCAGTAGCTATAAAAGCAAGTTTAAAGGTAAGCCAAAAAGGCTCCCAAAATCCTAAACTCATTAATTCGTTCAATATATTTCCTCTATTGAAACTTCAGTTTCTTTTATAAATGCCTTGATATTATCATTTATTTTTAAATTTAATTTTTTGAGCGAGCTTGTAGTGATTATTGACGAGATTTTAAGATTATCCACTTTCAAGACAACCTTCGATAAAATTTTACCAATATTTAAATCTACAATTTTTCCATCAAGTACATTTGGAAAGCTAACTAACCCTTCAAATTTTTTGGCGATACTCACTTCTGTTTCCTTAAAAACAAAAAAAGCCTCTTGGTTTATATTTATATTTTGCCAAAGTTCAAGTGTAATTGCCGTAAGATGGCTTGAAGCAAAGCTTGATGTGATTTTAGTTATGCCTTCTGCCTCTTCAATGCTTTTTACGGTTACTCTGATTTTATTCATCTGAGAGTTTAAATCCGTATTTGTTAAATATCTCTCTAGCCTCTTTTGAAGATACAAAATTTTCAAATTTCTTTGCTGTGGGATTATCTTTTCCATGTTTTAGCAAAGCATATCCTTGAGTGATAGCATTATGCCAATCTGCCGGAAAAAGATAAAAATCCCCTATTTTTTTTAATATCTTGGACGAAGCTAAAGATATTGGAAGAATTCCAATATCTGCGGCACCAGATTGTACAAATTGAGCCGTTTGCGATACATTTTCGCCAGTAACAATCTTCTCCTTAACCTTTTTATAATATTTTTTATTTTTAAGAGCCTCAACTGCAGCTACACCGTAAGGTGCATGCTCAGGATTTGCAATAGCTATCTTTTGAATTCTAGGATCAAGCAAGATACTCATTCCTCTGTTTATATCTAAGTTTTTATCTTTAAGTATCCACAATCCTATTTGTCCATAAGCATAAATTTTAGGTTTTGTAGCAGTAAAGCCTTTTTTTTCAAGATTTTGCACATATTTCATACTTGCTGAAAAGTATAAGTCATAGGGGGCACCATTTATAATTTGGGTATAAGCTTTTCCGCTTGATCCGAAGGATATCAAGACTTTATCATCCGGATTTTGTTTTTCAAACACACTTTTCATCTCACTAAAAGCATAAACAAGGTCAGAAGCAGCTGTGATTTTAGCTACTCCTGCAAAAATTGATGAAGTCATAACAAGCAGTGAAAATATTGTTTTTATTATCATTTATACTCCTAATATGACATTTGATGCTTTAAATATAGCGTAAGCGGTATCATTTGTTTTTAGTTTTAAATTCTCTAATGATTCATTTGTTATAATAGCCGCTAAAGTTTTTCCTGCTGCTTCCATTTTTATCTCCGAATTTACGGCACCTTTTGAAACAGATGTAATTTTTGTTTTTATGATATTTCTAGCACTTATCTTCTTGGGTAACTCTTTGGAAACAATAATCCAGCTGGCTTTTATGATGGCATACGCTTCTTCGCCCACACTAAAACTCAATGAATCTATGGAATTATTTGTTATGATTGCTACAATCTTATAACTATCTCCAATATCTAGTTCCACCTCGCCATTAACTGCTCCTTTTATAATCTTAGTTATAGTACCAAATAACTGATTTCTGGCAGATGTTTTCATATTTATTCTCCTAATATTCCTATACAAATCATCGAAATTGTTACTATCTTTTGCGATAGATTTTAAAAAAATTTCATATTTTTCTTCGAGTGCTTTAAAAACCTTAATAATCTCTTTGGCATGCGAGGTTAGTGTGGTTCCACCACCACCTTTACCTCCTGTATTTCTAACTACCAATGGTTCGCTTGATAAATTATTCATGGCATCCACTGCGTCCCAAGCAGCTTTATAGCTCATTTTAATCTCTTTTGCAGCTTTAGAAATAGAACCATTCTTGCCTATTAATTCTAGCAAATGAACCCTACCGCTTCCAAGAAAATTCTTATCACTCTCTTTAAGCCAAACTCTACCTTCTAGTTTCACATTTTGCCTTTATGTATTTATTTTCGTAGTATATCTAAAAATATAACGCTTAGTCAATATTTACATATTTATATAAAATTAACATCACAAGGAAATAAACAACATAAAAAATATCAAGTTATCTTCTTGGTTTTAAAGCATCAAAGAGAGGCTTTACTTAAAGAAGTGGTTTGGAGGGAAATTTCATTTGTTACTTGAAGTTACAAAATGAAACAAATAATTAAAAAGTTTATTATTCTATTGATATAAAAAATTTATTATATTGTTATTATGTTATAATATTTTGAAAAGTGTGTATCCATTTTGTAATACTCAATTGGTATACTTTGTATGAAAAAATATTTTAAGGAGTAAACATGAAATCAAAAAGTCTGTTGTTTATAGCAACTTGTGCTATGGCATTAAATTTGAATGCTACTACCAATATAACTTGGTGGCATGCTATGGGAGGAAGATTAGGAGAAGTTGTTAATGAAATGGCCACTAAATTTAATAATTCTCAAAATGAATATAAAGTTACACCTGTATATAAAGGTGGATATGAAGATACCATGACAGCAGGAATTGCAGCTTATAGAGCTCATCAAGCTCCTGATATAATTCAGATATTTGATGCGGGTGCAGCTACTATAATAGCTGCCAAAGGTGTAGTTTACCCGGTTGCTGATCTGTTTGATAAATATGGTGTAAAATTTAATGCACAAGATTATATAAGCGGTGTTAGAAACTTTTATGCTGACACAAAAGGAAGGATGATAGGAAGTCCTTTTAACAGCTCAACTCCTGTTATGTATTACAACAAAGATGCTTTTAAAAAAGCAGGTATTAAAAATCCTCCTGCGACATGGGAAGAATTTGAAAAAGATGCCGTTCTTCTAAAAAAGCAAGGATATATTGGTTTAGCACAAAGTCTTAGTACCTGGACATCAGCTGAAAATTTTATGTCAAGACATAACTTGCAAATGGCAGACAAAAATAACGGTTTTGATGGTTTTGCGACAAAATTATATTACGAAAATCCGGCCATGGATTACCATTGGGATAAATTGAGAGATTGGACTGTTAAAGGATATTTTAAATATTTTGGTAGAGGTTGGGCAGATAATCAGCAAGCGTTTTATGATCAAAAAGTTGCGATGTGGTTAGGCTCCAGTGGATCATTTGGTGGTCTTAGAAAAGGTGCAAAATTTAACTTTGGAACTACATATTTACCATATTGGAAAAAATTTATAAACCCGGGAGCTCAAACTTTTATCGGCGGTGCTGCTCTTTTTGTATTTAGTGGAAAAAATGATGCAAAATATAAAGGAATAGCCAAGTTTTTGCAATACCTAACAACTCCGAAAATGCAATATTTCTGGCATAAAAATACAGGATATGTTCCTATTACAAAAGCTGCTTATGCATTGGCAAAAAAAGATGGGTATTATAAAACCACTCCTGATGCAGAAATTGGAATCAAGCAGTTAAGTTTACCAACTCAAAAGTGGACAAAGGGTTATAGACTAGGCAATTATGTTCAAATCAGAGAAGTTATGACAATCGAATTTGAAAATATTTTATATGGTAAAAAAAGTGCGAAGCAGGCGCTTGGTGATGTCGACAAAAAGGCTGATAAACTTTTGGCAAAATTTGCCAGAACTTACAGATAAATAAATGTTACATCTGCGATAAAAATCGCAGATGTAACCAAGAAGGAATTCATGAAAAAAGTACAATTTAATAATAAATTTATTCCGTATCTGTTTGTATCTCCTCAAATTATCATAATTCTTGTGTTTTTTATTTGGCCATCAATAATGGCTGTCTATTATTCGTTTGTTATGCAAGATGCTTTTGGTGTCAGTACACAATTTGTTTGGTTTCAGAACTATAAGGATGCCCTCATGAATAGTGATTACTATTCTAGTTTTGGTTTCACCCTTGTATTCTCAACATTTGTGACTTTATTTTCATTAAGCATGGGGTTATTTTTAGCCCACAAAACAAATGGCATGATAAAAAGCAGAGGAATTTACAGAACACTCCTTATGTGGCCATATGCTTTAGCTCCGGCCGTAGTTGGGCTGATGGCATCATTTTTTTTCAATCAAAGTCATGGTGATATATATCATTTTCTCAATCAACTTGGGTGGAAATTTGATCCCACGAGTGACCCATTTTCCGCGCAGGCTATGTTAGTTTTTATAGCATCTTGGAAGCAAATCAGTGTAAATTTTATTTTCTTTTTATCTGGACTTCAAGGAATACCAAAATCTGTCTTAGAAGCATCATTGATAGATTGCAAAAGTGATACAAAAAGATTTTGGACTATTATATTTCCATTATTGGCTCCAACAACTTTTTTTCTTTTTATTACCAATATTACATACTCGTTTTTTGATACTTTTGGTATTATTGACACAACAACTAGAGGAACTCCTATGGGGCAAACTAAAACACTTGCATATAAAATATATCAAGATGGTTTTTTAGGGGCTGACATCGGTGGATCCTCGGCTCAATCAGTAATTCTTATGCTATTTGTATTAATAATTACTATATTTCAATTTAAATATTTAGAAAAAAAGGTGCACTATTGAAAAATACATTTAGGAGCAAAATATTCTCACATGTGATACTCATATTAGCAAGCCTTATGTTTTTATTACCTGTATGGGTTATCGTGGCTTCTTCGACTCATTTACCGGAGACCATAGTAAATAACGGATTGCAATTTTTTACAGGGCACAATTTTATTGATACCTATAAAAGTATTTTATTTGAGCATAGCGGTTATACAAAAAATGTAACAGCCTTTAGAATGATACTAAATTCATTTATAATGGCAATGGGATTTGCTGTTGGAAAAGTTATTATCTCATCAATGGCTGCTTACGCGATTGTATATTTTAGGTTTAAACTGGCAACATTTTTATTTTGGGTGATCTTTCTAACTCTCTTACTTCCAATTCAAGTAAGAATCGTTCCATCATTTGAAGTTTTAGCAGATCTTAATTTATTAAATAGTTATACTGGATTGATTGTTCCGCTGATAGCATCAGCGACAGGAACTTTTTTCTTTAGGCAATATTTTAAATCAGTGCCGGAAGAACTTTTAGAAGCTGCAAAGATGGATGGTGCAAATAGCTGGAACTTTTTTATTGATATACTAATGCCCCTTTCCAAAACTATGAGTGCGGCACTTTTTATCGTGATGTTTATAGTGGGTTGGAATCAGTATTTGTGGCCTATTATGATGACGACAGATCCGCAATATTCTACGATATTATTGGGAATTAGAGAGATATATCAAAGCAATTTCGAAGGTACATATTTGCCTGAATTTAACAGGGCTTTTGCTCTAACTACATTGGCACTTATTGTGCCTGTATTGATGGTTTTATTTTTTCAAAGATTGTTTGTAAAAGGATTGGTTGATGGAGATAAATAAGGAAAAAAATGTCATATTTAAATATTAGAAATGTAATAAAAAGTTATAACAACAGGGACAATATAATTAAAAATTTATCTTTAACGGTAGATAAAGGTGAGTTTTTGGTTATTGTTGGTCCTAGTGGTTGTGGAAAATCAACTCTGCTTCGCATGATTGCCGGTCTTGAAGATATAAACAGCGGTGAAATAGAAATAAATGGCGAGATAATAAACGATATTCCTCCGGCAGATAGAAACATAGCTATAGTTTTTCAAAACTATGCTTTATATCCGCATATGAATGTTGAAAGAAATCTATCTTATGGTTTAAAGAATAGAAAAGTTCCAAAGAATGAAATAGCTATGAGAGTAAAAGATATTTCAAAATTATTGCAAATTGAAGAATTGCTAAAACGAAAACCCAGTGAATTAAGCGGGGGGCAAAGGCAAAGAGTTGCTATGGGAAGAGCTATCATAAGAGAGCCTAAGATATTTTTATTTGATGAGCCATTATCAAATCTTGACGCCAAACTAAGAAATCAAATGAGAATAGAGATACGCAAGCTGCATGATAAATTAAAAATAACATCTGTATATGTAACTCATGACCAGGTAGAAGCTATGACTTTGGCTGACAGAATAGTTGTTTTAAATAATGGGATAATTGAGCAAGTAGGTACGCCTGACGAGATATATAATACCCCTCAATCTCTTTTCGTTTCAAAGTTTATGGGGACTCCTCCCATGAATATCTTCAGAAGCGAAATAAACGAAGATATCGCTAATTTATTTGGGAAAAAACTAAAACTTAATCACAACATAAACAATAATAAAGCATATATTGGCATTAGGCCGGAAGATATATCTCTAGAAGATATAAAAGAGAGTGTAAAAGTAGAGATCAATATCGATATGGTGGAAAAACTTGGGAGCGAGAGTTTAATATATGCAAATATCAATAATCATAATTTTATAGTAAAAACAAATCTAAAAATAGATAAAAATCTAAAATCGATAAATATATACATAGACAGTAGAAAACTATACCTTTTTTCAGTTAAAGATGAAAAATTGATAAAAAAGTTTGAAGCTCCGCTATAAAACTAACTTTATTCAAATTTAAACATCATAAGGATAAGATTCTTATATAAAACAAAAGGAAATAAAGTATGAAAAAAATATTAAGTTATCTTCTGCTAGTTGCGATAGGTCTTGGTTTGAGTGGTTGCATTATCAATAATGTTCCTACTTATGATGAACAGGTTAAAGCAGCATGGGCTCAGGTAAACAACCAATACAAAAGAAGGGCTGATTTAATTCCAAATCTTATAGCCACAGTAAAAGGATATGCCAAGCATGAAAAAGATGTATTGCTGCAAGTGACCGAAGCAAGAAGCAGGGCTACTAGCATGGTTTTGCCAAAAGATATACTAACAAATCCAGCTGCTTTCAAAAAATTTCAAGCGGCACAAGGGGAACTTACTTCTGCACTATCAAGACTCTTGGCAGTATCTGAAAGATATCCCGATTTAAAAGCAAGTAAAAACTTTTTGGCACTTCAATCTCAACTTGAAGGCACAGAAAACAGAATATCGGTTGCCAGAAGAGATTATATAACTGCAGTTAAAAAATACAATTTAGAGTTAAGGACTATTCCAAATAAGTGGATAGCGCACTTTCTTTACCCTGATGCAAAGGCTAAACAGGTTTTTTCGATAACTAAAGAAGAAGCAAAAGTACCAAAGGTTGAATTTAATTAAAATGTCGCACCTTTTCAAGATTTTATCTTTATTTGTTTTAACAACTATGCTTTACGCGGCACCTAATTTTCCAAAACTAACAGGCAGAGTTGTTGATAATGCAAATATTTTATCTGTTGCGACTAAAAATCAGCTTGAAACTATGCTTGCAAATTTAGAGCAAAACAGCTCAAATCAACTAGTCGTTGTAACTCTAAAATCTCTTCAGGGTTATGATATATCAGATTTTGGATATCAGCTAGGAAGACATTGGGGCATAGGGCAAAAAGGGAAAAATAACGGGGTATTGCTTATAATTGCACCAAATGAAAGAAAGGTAAGAATAGAAGTTGGCTATGGATTAGAAGGAGATTTAACCGATGCAATTTCCTCTGTGATTATACAAACTAAGATACTGCCCTATTTTAAGAAGTCTGATTTCGATGGAGGCGTTTTGGCTGGTACAAAGGCCATTGTCGAGGTGATAGAGGGCACATATAAACCTGTTGTCAAAAAACATAAAAAAGTAAGCCCTATTGCCGCTCAGCTATTTTTTGGACTTTTTTTCCTGTTGATGATTTTAGAAAAAATAATTCCAGCAAAATACAAAAGTATCGCTAAAAATATGTTGCCTAGCAGTTTTGCGGGTCTTTTTGCTTATCTTATCAGTGTATCTGCCATAATAGGTATCGCCGTGGCGGCATTGGCATTTTTGCTTTTAACTTTCATCAAGGTATCAAATGGATCCGGTAATGGCATGGGTTCGGGCTGGTATAGTTCCGATGACTCCTTTGGGGGCGGAAGCAGTGGCTTTGATGGCGGCTTTAGCGGAGGTGGAGGCGGCTTTGGCGGAGGTGGATCAAGTGGGAGTTGGTGATGTATAAATATCTAAATAATGACGAGAAGAAAAGCATAGAAAAACTCATAGGCAAAATAGAATCAAAAAGCTCTGCTGAGATAGTAGTAGCAGTTACTGATTCTTTAAAAAACAGCAAATATATGGTATTTATATACTCCCTATTTTTTACTATTATTTCTTTGCTTGTCATCTGTTTTTTCAATAATTATGATTATAAAGTTTTAGCTGAATTTACGGTGATAATATTTCTTTTTATCTATTTTATACTTTTGTATAGCCCTGTCACTTATATGATTATCCCAAAATCCATCAAAAGAAAAAGATGTAATGACTTTGCACTTTATCAATTTAACAAACAAGGCGTAAATGCAAAATCAGATCATAAAGCCATACTGGTTTTTATCTGTTTAAGAGAAAAATTTATAAGAGTTGTGGCTGACAAAAAGATAGATAACGCAGTGCCAAATGAAACTTGGCAAAAAATAATATCAGATTTTATTGTCTATGCCAAAAACGACAAAATTGCCAATGGAATTCTACATGTAGTGGATGATTGCGGTCAAATTCTCATCAATAATTTTCCAAAAACAGGAGAGTCCAAAGAAGAACTGAGTAATGCTGTTATAGAAATATAATTTTCTAAAGTTTAAGATTAGTTATTCTCTTGCATCTGCCAAAGTTATGGCAAAAAGCACATTTATATTTGTTTTTTCACAACATTGCCTAGCCTCCATCAGAGTGTTTCCTGTTGTAACTATATCGTCTATCAAAACCACATCTGTATTTGCTCTACATGTAAGCTTAAAATCTCTCTTATTTTTTTGCCTAACACTTAGTTTTTGTCCGGAATATCGAATCGTGTTTTTAGCTCTGAGTGCTCCATAGACAGGTTTTATATACCGACTTATGCTCCTTGCCAAAATAGCAGAATGCGAATATCCGCTTCTAACATGATCATCTATCGGCAAAATATAAATATCCTGGTTTTCAAATGCTTTTGCAAATGGCAATACAGCATGTCTGCCTAATTGCAAAAAGATTTTTGCACCTATAAAAGTGTGCTTAGTATGCAGTAATTTTGAAATTTCGCTGTATTTATAAAAAGAGTAAACTTCCAATCCGTCATCTAACACTCTTGTTGAGAGAGTGGAAGTTAAAAGCATATCAAGACAATGTTTACAAATAGGCTGCCAACTAAGATTAAAACAAAGCTGACAACGCATATTTCGTCTTACTTAGTCCAATTTTAAAACAGTCAAAAAGGCTTCTTGCGGTAGTTGAACTCTGCCTATGGATTTCATCCTTTTTTTACCTGCTTTTTGCTTTTCTAGTAGTTTTCTTTTTCTTGTTATATCCCCACCATAACATTTGGCGGTTACATTTTTTCCCATTGATTTTACAGTCTCTCTGGCTATCACTTTATTGCCGATGCTCGCTTGAATCGCTACTTCAAAAAGTTGTCTTGGCACTATCTCTTTCATCGCCTTTACAAACTCTCTTCCTTTACTCGCAGCACTTTGCCTTGGCACTATGATTGAGAGTGCATCAACCACTTCGCCTGCTACTAAAACATCCAGTCTTGCGAGATCACCTTCCCTATAGCCACTCTGGTCATAATCAAAGCTTGCATATCCTTTTGTGACTGATTTTAGCTTATCATAAAAATCCATCACTATCTCGTTCATAGGGATAGAATACTCTAAAAGAACTCTATCAACACTGAGATAATCCATCTTTTCCTGTATCGCTCTTTTTGTATTTAGCAGAGTTATCACATTTCCCAAAAATTCTGTAGGAGTTAAAATCGTGGCTTTCACATAAGGCTCTTCGATTCTTTCTATCTCATTGATTGCGGGAAGTCCACTTGGATTTTGAATCTCTATCGTTTTGCCATTTGTTTGAACAACTCTATATGTTACGGTAGGGGCAGTTGCGATTAAATCTAGTCCAAATTCCCGCTCTAGTCTCTCTTTTATAACTTCCATATGCAAAAGACCTAAAAATCCAACACGAAACCCAAACCCCAAAGCCACTGAAGTTTCCGGTTCATACGAGATACTAGAATCATTTAATTTTAACTTATCAAGAGCATCTCTCAAATCTTCAAATTTATCTGTTTCTATGGGATATAGTCCTGCAAAAACAAAAGATTTTACTTCCTCAAAACCCTCAATCGCGTGAGCTGTTTTGTTTTTGTTGTCAGTGATTGTATCACCGACTTTAACATCACCAATATTTTTAAGACCAAGAACCACGATACCTACTTCTCCGGTTTTTATATGGTTTGTTTTTATTAGTGCCAGTGGATGCGGATACATAAGATTTAAAACTTCATGCTTTTTCTTTGTGCCCATCACATATATCTCTTGTCCTTTGGTGATTTTGCCGTCATAAACTCTCACAAGCGCCAAGGCTCCTAGATAATTGTCAAACCAACTGTCATAAATAATAGCTTTTGTCGGAGCATTTGTGTCTCCAATTGGAGCTGGAATTTTATCTATAATGGCATCGAGTAGCTCTTTTACGCCAATCCCGCTTTTTGCACTTACTTCCAACGCTTCTGAGCAGTCAAGTCCGATAGTATGCTCTATCTCTTCTTTCACTTTTTCAGGATCAGCTGCCGGTAAATCTATCTTATTTATAACGGGTATCAACTCCAAATCATTTTCAAGAGCTATATATACATTTGCTATTGTTTGTGCTTCAACACCCTGACTGGCATCTACTATCAAAAGTGCGCCGTCGCTAGAAGCCAATGATCTTGAAACTTCGTAAGAAAAATCAACATGACCGGGAGTATCTATAAGGTTGAGGATATAGTGCTCACCGTCTTTTACATAATCAAGTCTTACGCTTTGCGCTTTTATGGTGATGCCTCTCTCTTTTTCTATATCCATAGTATCCATCATCTGGGCGCCAAGTTCTCGTTCACTTACAGCTCCGCACTCTTGTATTAGCCTGTCCGCGAGTGTGCTTTTACCATGGTCGATATGCGCTATAATAGAGAAGTTTCTAATGTGTGATTGATCTTGTGTCAAATAAATAGTCCATTTACGCTTTCATTGTGGTAAACTCTTCTGATTACCTCAGCAAATGTTGGTGCAACACTCAATACTTTGATTTTTTCAAGATCTTTTTTTACAGGTATGGTATCAGAAACCAAAAGCTCGTCTAGTTCTCCGCTTTCTATTCTCTCGTATGCTGGTCCACTTAAAACTGGGTGTGTACAACATGCCATCACACTCGTAGCTCCTTTTTCTTTGAGCACTTTTGCAGCTTTTACTATTGTGCCGGCAGTATCTATCATGTCATCCACCAAAACGACATCTTTGCCCGACACATCTCCGATTATATTCATCACTTCTGATTCATTTGCTTTTTCTCTTCTTTTATCAACTATTACCATCTCAACTCCAAGTTTTTTAGCAAAACTTCTAGCTCGAGCAACTCCACCAATGTCCGGACTTGCTATGATTGGATTTTTTAAATTTTTATTTTTAACATATTCATGAAATATAATTGAACCATATAAGTTATCTACGGGTATATCAAAAAAACCCTGGATTTGACCTGCATGCAAGTCGATAGTAACAACTCTGTCAACTCCTGCTGTTTCTATCATATTTGCAACCAATTTTGCTGTTATAGGCACTCTTGGGGCTGCTTTTCTGTCTTGTCTTGCATATCCAAAATATGGAACTATAGCAGTAATTGAGCTTGCTGAACTTCTCTTTAACGCATCAGTCAATATCAGTAATTCCATCAAATTCACATTTGCCGGAGCACATGTTGATTGGATAATGAAAACATCTTTACCTCTGACACTCTCATTTATTTGCACGCTTATCTCACCATCACTAAATCTTTTGATGGTAGCACCGGAGAGTGGTAAAGACAGGTATTTGGCAACTTTTTTTGAAAATTCTGGATTAGCCGTCCCAGAAAAGACTTTATAGCCTCTCATGATATATTTTCCTTTTGGGGTTTGTAGTAATCTAATTATATAAAATAAGGACTTAAAAACATATTTTTTGCTATAATCCCTACATGTATAATCAAATAGTATATGGGAGCTTACTGCATCCGCTTGAGTTAAAAAGTCACGGTATTTCTATGAATGATGTTGAATTTGTCAAGGTTAAAAACTTTAAAAGAATTTTTAATCAAGAACCGGTCAGAAGAAGAGCTGACATAAAACATCGAGCAGTATTAAATATAGAAAAAGATGAATCTTCATGGTTTAATGCTATTTTAATTAAAAATATATCTGAAAATTCTCTAAAAGAATTGGATGCCAGAGAAGCCGGGTATGATAGAATTAACCTAGAAGATGGCTTAGTTACCTATTATAAAGATGGCAAAATAGCAAAAAACTGTTTTGTATATATTGGAAAAGAGGGAAAACAAAGCGATAAAATTCTACCAAATATAGAATATGCTCAAATATGTCTTGACGGTGCCAAGAGTCATTTTGAACAATTTTATCAAGACTACTTAAAGACGACCTATAAAAATACAACAAAAAATCATAAAAAACTTATATAATGAAACCGCATCCTATAACGATATCGTCTTTGTAAAATACTGCCATTTGTCCAGCTGCAAGTCCTTCAACTTTATAATCCATCATAACTTTAGCTTTGCCGCCTTCAATATGAACACTACATTTACTCTTGGGGCTTCTGTATCTAATCTTCACACCACACTCAAAATCATTGAGATTTTCAAACATATTTAAATCTTTTACAAAAAATTCTTTTACACAAAGGTTTTCTTTGTCACCTACAACTATCTCATTGGTTTGAGGCTTTATTTCACTGACATAATGTGGAGTTAGGGCACCATGCACACTAAAACCTTTTCTCTTACCGATAGTATAATGCATATAGCCTTTATGTTTACCAACTACTTCTCCTTTGGTATTTACCACATTTCCAGGCTTATCGACATCCATATATTTTTTTAAAACATCTATGTATGTGGTATCTACAAAACAGATTTCACTGCTCTCTTTTTGGGTGGCAAAATCTTTTAAAATATCTATTTTTGAAGCAAATTCTTTAACATCACTCTTATACATCTTCCCTAAAGGAAAATCTACCATATTAAGATTTTTCTTTTTTATATTTGCCAAAAAATAGCTCTGGTCTTTAGTCTTATCAACTGCTTCTTTTATAAAACCGTCAACCACCTGAACATAATGACCAGTTGCGAGCTTGTCCATGCCAAGCTCCTTGGTAAATTCTATAAGAGCTCCAAATTTTATATTTCTATTGCACAGCGCACAAGGATTTGGAGTAAGTCCCTGTTTGTATTGCTCTATAAAAGGCATATAAACAAATTCGTCAAACCTCTCTTTTATATCTAAAACATGATACTTAATACCTAAAAATTCTGCAACTCTCTTAACTTTTTTTATATTTTCCTTGTGAGATTTTTCGTCAGTATGAAGTCGCATATAGACACCTTCTATCTCATGTCCAGCTTCTTTTAATTTATATGCGGTGACAGTAGAGTCTACTCCGCCACTCATAGCAACTAATATTTTTGACATTACTATAATTCCTTGGTTAATTTATTTAGTGCGATATTATACTATATTTTTCGTCAATTTTAGCGGAGTTTTTCTAATCTTTCTCTTTTGCTTCCGATATCACTAATCTGAATACCAAAGTTTCCGTCAACTATCACCACTTCACCAATGGCTATGACCTTATCTCCAATTAATATTTCAAGCGGATCATTGGCTAGTTGATCTAACTCTATGACTGATCCTATATCCATAGAGAGAACATCTTTGAGGAGCATTTTTTTATGTCCTATTCTAACCCTTAATGGCAAAGTGACATCTTTTATAAGCTCTATATTTCTAACTTCGTCTTCATTTAAATGATTTGTTTTATCAGATTGTACAGTTTTAGTTTTTTCTTTTATATTTTCATCTATATTATCAGTTATATCAGTATGTGTTATTTTTTTATAAAAAACATCATCAAGAGCAAAAGAGAGATTATCCATAGTACTTTGGATACTTACGCTATACACAATCAAGTGAGAATATCCATTAAAAGTAACTACAGAAGTTTCATCTTTGAATTCTATGCTTTCAACACTAAAACTTAGTTTTGGCATATCTTTTTGAGCTGTCAGAGATGTTGAAAAAGAACCTAAAATATTTGAGATGATCTCTTTGGTTGCATCCAAGTCATCTGCATCCATATCTTCTTTTTCAACCCCCTCACCACCTAGCATCATGTCACCAATCGCTGTTGCAATATTGGCTGAAATACTTATATCCATATTGGTATTTATATCGCCACTTATTTTTGCCTCTAGCACTGCAAGTGGTGGAGTTAGAGTCGTATTGCTATCTATCTTTATATCACCTTGTAGTTCAACTTTTGGAGCAACTCCTGTTAATCCCTCAATAGTTGAAACTATTTCTTTCTTTAATAACTCTATAAACTCTATCATTTTAATGCTCCATTTCTATGAAGAAACCGTTTGTCTTCTGCTGATTTCTAGGTATTCTAGTGCTTTTTTAATTTCGTCTTTATCGCTTCTTATAAGACTCTCTATTTTAACTGACTTTCTAAATCTATGCAAGCCTATCTCTCCTAAAAACAAATCTTTTTTATCTATTGACACGATTGCATGATCATCTGCCGGTCTATCCAATCTTAAGATATCCCCTTTTTCCAAATCCAACAATGCACCGACACTCAGAGTAGTTTTTCCCAAAATTGCTTCAGAAAATACTTCTGCACGACCAATTAGTGCATTTAATTCTTTATTTCTACTTTTTTTTGCACTTGTTTCACCAAGCATTATATCTCTATTTGCAAGTCTTGAGAGTATCGGTTCTAAATGGATAACAGGATAACATATATTTATCATTCCACTGGAATTTCCAATCATTATCTCCATCACAACCATAATAACTATCTCATTTTGCGATACGATTTTAACAACATTTGGGCTTGACTCTTTTGCCTCAACCGTCGGATACATATCAGTGACCGGTGCCCATGCCTCTTTTAATCTCTGCATAATAATTCTCAATATCGCGTCTAATAAATTAAGTTCAATATCAGTCAACTCTCTTGTTGCCTCAAATGACTCACCAATACCACCCAAAAGTCTATCTATCATAGGAAAAGCGATAGAAGGGTTGATTTCAATAACACAACTTCCGTCTAGTGGTTTTATGGAAAATACATTAAAACTAGTAGGAATCGGCAGAGACATTAAAAACTCTCCATAAGTCATCTGATCAACGGAATGAAGTTGAATCTCCACTATACTTCTCATAATAGAAGATACTTGGGAAGCCAGGTTTCTTGCCATCTTGTCATGTATGCCTTTTACGGCACGAAGTTGCTCTTTTGATACTCTATTTGGTCGCTTGAAATCATAAAGAATAATCTGCCTATCTTCGGCATGACCCAATACATCAGCATCTGTTGATTCTACTTCTTCATCAACAACTTCCAATAATGCATCTATCTCTTCTTGACTTAGTATATCAGCCATCACTGTTTCCTAGTTGATTTCTTATCTTATCCAAGAGCTTTTTGTGAATTTGTGATATTCTTGATTCACTGATACTCAATATTTCACTTATCTCTTTTAAGTTTAATTCTTCGAAATAGTAAAGTTGTATAATCATCTGTTCTCTCTCTTTGAAACTTAACAGAATATCTTTCACCACTTCTAACAACTCATCTTTTTCAACTAATTCTGTTGTATTTTCACCAGAATATATTGTTATTTGTTCATTTATGGGCATAACTGAGATAATTTTTGCCCCGTCTCTTGCCTCTCTAATTTTCAAAATGTCTTCACCTGTGATTTCACTTATATACTCATCACTAGGTTCCTCTTCATAAATTGCTAGGTATTTATCTATCTCTTTATTTACTAGTTTTACAAGTCTTCTGTTGGCTCTGCTCATAACATCCAAGGAACGCAAATAATCAAGCATAGAGCCATAAACCCTTTTCTTTCCATATCCCCAAAAAGAATCATTTTGTAACTTATCATATCTTCTTGAAAGTTTTATCATTTCCTCAGTTCCAATGGAAATCAAATCATCAACATCTATAGATGAGGGTAGTCTCTCCCTGAGACGATATGCCATAGCACGAACAGCAGGAAGATACTGTATCACCAATTCATCTTGCTCTTTTTTAATGCTGCTTGCATATGGATTATGCTGCCTTTTTATACTCATCTTCACTTTTGCCTATGTTATTAAGATTTTTGTTCTTTCTATACCGTCTGTTCATCTTTTCCAAGTTTAACAACAAATTGTCTAACCGACTTTCTCTTATATCTAGTTCTTTGATAAAATAGTCACTCATCTCTTCATGACCTTTTTTGTCAAAAATATTTTTTCCAAATCTTGAAAAATCTATAAAATTTATCGCAACAACATGTATAAAAAGATAAAAAAACAGTGTAATTCCGCCACTATAGAGCAAGATATCACTTGGTGCTGAAAAATTTACAATAGAAAATATTAGACCAATAAAAAATCCGCATACTGTAAAAAAATATATAAAATTCTCTATTTGCAACACTACTTTTTCCCTTAAAATTGCTCAATTAATCTTTTAAAGAAGCTACCAAAGCTTCTACGCTCACTATCCTTAAGCACTTTTCGTTCCAGCTTGTAAACCAAATTATTCGCAATACTCTTTAAATCCATTGAAGCCGATGAGTTTGGAGAATCATTGGTAAAGAGGGTTCTTTGTTTGATACTTCTAGCTATAAGCTTATCATTTGGTAACTTTCCAATTAGATTTAAATTTAAATTCTCTCCTATATTTGCAAGTGCCACTTTTTTAATTTTCTCAAAAATCAATTTTGCTTCTTTTTCATTTTTAGTCATATTTAGTATCAAATGCAAATTTGATTTGATTTTACTAGTAACTTTTATTGTTGCATATGCATCTGTTATGGCTGATGGATCAGGAACGGTTACTACTATCACTTCGTCGCTAGCTTCCAAAAAAAGTTGGATGTGCCCACCAATTCCGGCTCCCGTGTCTATTATAACAAAATCCAAATCATCAAGCATCGCAGTTTCATCAAAAAATCTCTCAAATATAAATTGATCACTATATTTTAATATCTCATCACCACTTTCACCGGGAATCAACATCAGGTTTTTATCAACATTTATGATAATATCACTAAGAGAGCATTCTCCTTTGAGTACATGTAGGATATTTTTATTGATACGGACATTTAATATAACATCTAAATTTGCAAGCCCAATATCTGCATCAAAAAGTGCAACTTTATATCCATTTTGGGCTAAAATATTTGCTAAATTTGCACTAATTGTACTTTTACCAACACCGCCTTTTCCACTCGTAACAGCGATGAATTTCGTATTAGCAGGTCTGCTTTTAGGTGAGCTGTTTTCAACAATTTCTTTCAGCTTATTTGCTTGACTTTGCATGCTCATCCTTTTTAGTATTAAAACCTTCTAGTATGCAATTTACTAAAAAATCACTAGAGGCAACTACTATGTCATCTGGTACTTCTTGCCCTATAGAAAAGTAACTAACCGGCTTATTTATATTATATATCAAAGAAAAAACTGTACCAAAAGCTTTGGTTTCATCAAATTTTGTAAATACAAGTGTATCAATATCTAAAAATGAAAAATTTTCATAAATATCTTCTAAATCTTCTAGTTTGCAACCTGCTGAAAGTACTAGATTGACATCTATTTTAAAATCGCTTCTTCTGATAAAATTTTCTAACTTTGTTAGTTTTTGTTTGTCATACTGCGAGCTTCCTACCGTATCTATAAGAATTAAATCACAATGGTTTAAAGAATTTAAAGCGCTATTGAAGTCACTTGGATCAACAACATCTTCGATAGGCAATCTCATCATCTTCGCATATTGGAAAAGTTGCTCTACTGCGCCAATTCTATAAGTATCTAAAGTAATGATGCCAACTTTACTTCTTTTTTCCAAGATATATGAGTACCTAGCAGCAAGTTTAGCGATAGTAGTAGTTTTTCCAACACCTGTTGGTCCCACAAACATCATCACTCTTTTTGATCTTTTTGTTATCTGCGACTCAACTCTTATAGGTATGAGTTTTCGCAAAAGAACCTGAAAGTAACGCTTTATCGTAGAACTGTTACTTCTCATGCGACTTGGCATATGCTCGAGTGTAAGATTCATTATATTTTCTAAATGATCATCTCCCATACCACTTTTTTTGGCTAATTTATATATTTCAGAAAATTCTGGCGGAATTTGAAGATTATTTCTATTGGGTGCTTTTTCTTCCCAAAACATCTCTTGTATGAGTTTTATTTTATCTGCCAGTTTAGTAATCTCTTGTTTTATATCGCCTAATTCTTCATTTGTTCCCAAAGAAGAATTTTCCTTTTCTCTACCAACAACTTCAAAGCTATTTGTTGTTACTCTTGCGATATTTGAAATCTGTTTTGCAGCATTGGAGATATTTAACAAAACATCTTCATCTCTTTTTTTTATGGGTTTTGATTTTTTATATTTCTCTTCTGTCTCTTCAACCGCCACCACAACCTCATATAAAGAAGTAGAGTTGATTGTTTTTTTTCTTATTTGCTTAGTACTGACTACCAAAGCATTTTCGCCACACTCTTTTTGAGCAAGTTTTAGAGCAACAGCCGGTGTTTCACCGCTGAAAGTAAGAAATTTCACAAAGAAATCCTTTCGATATAACTAAGTGGAATAAGCACGCTATCCCTTTTATGCCAACTAGGATGCGGGATACTTAGTCTTTTAAAATTGATATTTAGGTTATCATAAAATATTATATCCAAATCCAAACTCCTTGGGGCGTTTTTAAAACTTCTTTTTCTTTTGTTTATCTTCTCTACATGTAAAAGATTTTTTAAAAGCTCTTTTGGGCTCAAGCTTGTTTGCAAGAGTAAAACAGCGTTTAAAAAATCTTTTTGCTTCAAATATCCAAACGGAGGATTTTTCAAAATTGGCGATGTTTCTACAATATGAAATCTTTTGTCTTTGGAAAAATATCCATAAACAGATTCAAATCTTTTTATAACATCTCCTTTGTTGCCTCCTATTCCAACTACGGCTAAATGTTTATATCCTTTTTTTCGTCTGTTTTTAATTGGAAAATGTTTGTTAAAAAAAAGAGTCAAGTCTTTATTTAAAACAATTTTTTTCAACCAATCACCTCTACACTGTTTGATTTTACTATCACGGTATCTTCTATTCGCACTCCAAATTTATTTGGCAGATAAATTCCCGGCTCAATCGTAAAAACCATGTTTTCTTCTATCACATCTCTGCTTCTAGCCCCGATAACCGGCAATTCATGAATATCTAGTCCAACCCCATGCCCTGTGGAGTGTATAAAGTATTTGCCAAAGCCTGCTTTTTCTATCACTTCTCGGCCTGCTTTGTCTATATCGCTGGCTTTTACTCCGGCTCTTGCTTTTTTAATAGAAGCTTCTTGGGCTTTCAAGAGAGTATCATAAACTTTTTGTTTTAACTTGTCTTCAAATTTGGCATTTTTATCTAACACCATATTTTCATCTGCATTTGCAGTTCTGGTTCTGTCTGAACAATATCTTTTGTATTTTACTCCGGCATCCAACAGAAGCAGCATATCTTTTTTAAGAATTTTATCTGATGGAAGTGCGTGAGGTTTTGCTGCATTTTCATCAAGTGCTACTATCGGAGAAAAACTAAGCTCCAACTCACCATAATTTTTAAAAATATTTTCAGCTTCATTAAAAAGTCTTTTTTCACTGAGTCTAAAACCACTTTCACGGATATATTTTGCAAAATTGTCAAATGCCTTTGCGCCCAAAGTAGCAGCTTCTCTTAAGATATCAAGCTCAACTTCACTCTTGATAATTCGTTTTTTCTGCGAAAAATTTAAACTTTTTTTGAAATTTATATGTAGTTTTGAACTTAAATTTGCAAACTCATCTACACTCCACTCTGCCGGATTATAAACCAATGCTTTTATGCCCGATTTTCGGATACAATCTCTTACTGCTTTAAAAGGATCTCTTCTGTCCATCAAAATCACTTGTGTGTTTTTGATAAACTCTTTAGCTTCAGTTAGATATCTGGCATCCGTAAAGAAAAAAGCTTCATTTCCTAATTTTAAAAAGATCTCATTATCACAAGAGAAGCCGCATTCATAATATACGGCATTCTCATCTTTTAATATATAATTCATCAATTACTTTTAGTTTCAGCTTGTTCTTTTTGAGCTTGTTTCATAGCTTCCATCTCGCCCAAAATTTGAAGTAAAGAGATTGTCGCCAAATGATAACCAAATGGTCCAAAACCGCTGATAACTCCTGTACTGACAGGTGCTGTCATGCTTTTTGCACGAAACTCTTCTCTTCTGAAAATATTGCTGATATGTACTTCAATGGTCGGCAAACCAATTGCACTTATAGCATCTCTTATAGCGATAGAAGTGTGAGAATAAGCTGCCGGATTTATGATAATACCGTCTGCATCACCTAAACACTCTTGAACTTTATCTACTATTTCGCCTTCTAAGTTTGATTGAAAAAATTCAATTTCAACATTATTTTCTTTTGCTACAGCTTTCATTTGCTCATGAATTTGCTCTAACTTCATCGGTCCATAGATATTTTGTTCTCTATGTCCTAGCATATTTAAATTTGGTCCTTGTATAACAACAATTTTCACATTTGTTCCTTTAAATTAAAAATTTTATTTATTATATCAATATGTAGTAAAATATTTTATTAAGAAGAGCTTTTTGGGAAAAATGTTTACCATAATATAGTATACTGATACTAAATTTTTATAAGGAGTTATCATGAGTAAGATATTGTTTCTCGTTGGCGATTATGTTGAGGATTATGAGATTATGGTTCCTTTTCAGGCGATTGCAGCTGTTGGACATGAGGTTACGGCTGTTTGCCCTGATAAAAAGGCTGGTGATTTTGTCAAAACTGCCATACATGACTTTGAAGGCGCTCAAACATACAGTGAAAAACCCGGTCATAATTTTACACTAAACGGAACTTTTGACGAGATAAATTTAAAAAACTTTGATGCACTCGTGATTCCCGGAGGAAGAGCACCTGAATATCTAAGACTTGATGAGAGAGTTTTGGAACTCGTTGAACACTTTGCAGATACAAACAAACCGATAGCTGCCATTTGCCATGGTGCACAAATACTCGCAGCAGCAAATCTTTTGCGTGATAAAAAATGCTCGGCTTATCCGGCATGTGCCCCGGAAATCAGAGAAGCCGGAGGATTTTATCAGGATGTGGATATCACAGATGCTTTTACTGATGGTAATCTGGTAACTGCGCCTGCATGGCCTGCACATCCTGCGTGGATTTCCCAGTTTTTGACTCTTTTGGGTACAAAAATTACTCTATAAAAATATTTGAAGCCAATACTTAATTGGCTTCAAATTATCCTCTTTTAAAAGGCTATTCTTTGAAGATATTAAAAGCAAATTACATCCTTACATGTAGGGAAAATTTTGAGATTATAGAAAATGGTGCCATCTGTTTTGATGAAAAGATTATAGATGTAGGAACTGAAGAAGAAATCACCCACAAATATAAAGAAGCTACGATTATATGGGCTGGTGAAAATTCTCTTCTTATGCCCGGACTCATCAATCCACATGTACACTTGGAATTTAGTGCAAACAGAACTTCTTTAAAGTATGGAAATTTCATACCCTGGCTTGATAGCGTTATAAAAAACAGGGATGAAATTTTGAATCTTAGTGGCGAGGAGTGTATAAAAATCGAACTTAAAAATATGCTTAGAAGCGGAACAACCACGCTAGGCGAGATAAGTAGTTTTGGAAATGATTTAAAAGCTTGCCAAGATACACCCCAAAAAGTTATATATTTTAACGAGATTTTAGGTTCGAGACCAGATGCCGTTGATGTTCTTTTTGATGATTTTGAGTCCAGACTGCATAGGAGTGAAGATAGCAGGAGTGAAAAATTTATACCCGCCATCTCTATTCATTCTGCCTATTCTACTCATCCAATTTTGGCTAAAAATGTACTTGATATCGCAAGAGGGCAAAATTATCTTGTATCTACCCATTTTATGGAGAGTCAGGCTGAGAGAGATTGGCTAGACAAGGGGAATGGAGATTTTACAGATTTTTTCAATGCCTTTGGAGTGAAAGCAAAACCTTTGAGCAGTGCCTTGGAATATCTTGAGCTTTTTTATGATACTCATACACTTGTTACGCATTGCACCAAAGCAAAAAAAGATGAGATACAAAAAATAAAAGATTTGGGTGGTTTCATAACTCATTGTCCGGTTTCAAACAGGCTTTTAAATTCGGGTAGATTAGAGATTGAAAATATAGATAAAAATCTGTTAAATCTCGGAACAGACGGGCTAAGTTCAAATATATCTTTAAGCCTATGGGATGAAATGCGCTCTGCTTTGATGTTGCACTTCAAAGCAGATATCCACAAGCTCTCAAAGAAATTCTTAAAAATGTGTACAGCAAATGCTGCAAATGCTTTAGGGTTAAATACCGGAACGATAGAGCAAGGAAGAGATGCGGATATTTTAGCCATCAAATATCCGGATAAAATAAATATTGACGAATTAGCAACTCAACTCATTCTACACACTAAAGAAGCTGATAAAATCTTCATAAACGGGAAAGAAGTAAATGATAATTTTTAGATTTATAGGGAAAATTTTAGACTATATACAAAACCACTTTAAAGCAATGCTGTTTCTGTTATTGTTATTTGTTATTTTTGCTCCTTTTGGCAGTGAAAAATTACAATCTCCAAATTTAGCTACCGTAAAGATAGAAGAGCAAATTGGAAATATAGATAATATCATGGCGCAAATAAACAGTGTGGCAAATAATAATAAAATAAAAGGTGTACTTTTAAAAGTAAGTTCTCCCGGAGGTGCGCTTGCTCCTTCGGTTGAACTTTCACTTGCCATTAAGCGACTATCTAAGATTAAGCCGGTCATTGCTTATGCTAGTGGAAGTATGGCGAGCGGTAGCTATTATGCTTCTATATGGGCAAGTAAAATCATAGCGAACCCGGGAGCTTTTATCGGTTCTATCGGTGTTTTATTTCAAGCTCCAAATATCGCCGAATTGGCGAAAAAGATTGGTATAAAAGAGCAAGTTGTAACTGCTGGTGCATACAAACAAATGGGGACTTTCACAAGAGAATGGACACCTAAAGAGAGAGCCGCTCTAAAAGGGTTGACGGATGACGCGTATGCCATGTTTATAAAAGATGTAGCAACTGCTAGAGGACTTGATCCAAAGAAATATAAAGATTTTGCAGATGCAAGAGTTTTTATGGCGGCAAAGGCCAAAAAAATCGGACTGATTGACGAAGTAGGCTCAATCTATAAAGCAAAAACCGAACTCATAAAAATGGCAAATGTAAAAACTCCAGTTTGGCAAAAACCGGATATGGTAGATCAATTTTTAAAAGAGTTAAAATTAAACAGTAAACTTTCGATAAATCTAGAAAATTTGGTTGGAAAACTAAAATAATAAGCGCTACATGTAGCGCTTAAGTTAAAATGTATAATTTTTAGTATCTAATGAAGCATGCGTGTAGTCACAAAATGGTTGTTATTTTAATTTTCCTCATCTGCAAATAATACTGTTTTTTCTTCCCAAAGTATATATCCGCGGGTTCCATTTGACTTCCAAACGCCGCCTGCAAGTTTACCTTTTTTTGTTAAATCAAAATTTTTACCTTTTTTCTCAAGGTAGCCCATCTGCACAAATTTTCTATTTAGCTCATTGGTTTTTAGACCAAGCTTTTGTGCCAACTTTGAAGTTGTCAGTTTTGATGACTCTCTTATCTGTTTAGGAGTTTTTACTTTTGGAGTTTCTGTAGTTTTTTCTTTCATCTTAGATACCTTTTAATATTTTGAGTTTTACATAAATGTCTTGGAATACAGTTTTTCAACCTTATCTCTAGCCCATGGAGTTTTTCTTAAAAATTTTAAACTTGATTTTACTGAAGGATTACTGTTAAAGCAATTTATATTAATGCGACTACCTAACTCTTCCCATCCATAATGCTCTACAAGCTCATCAATAATCTGTTCTAGCTTTATTCCATGCCATGGATTATTTAATTGTTCTTTCATAAGTGTCATTATAGCTTATTTTTAATGAATAAAAAAAGTTTTTGTAAATGGCGGACAGGGAGAGTGCTTTTAACAGGCTTCAAAGCCCTTCATTTAGGGCTTTTATATTGAGTTTTGAGAGTTAAAGTACCTATAATGTAACTAATTCTAATCATTATAATTTGCAACTCATAAACTTTTAAAATTATATCTTTAATTTATTTAAAAGGGGTTAAAAATGAGTTACACGGAACAATGCAAAAAGACTATGAACTACTTTGCGGGTAGGGTTGATGTGAAACAAGTCAAGAAATGAGTACGCTGTTAAATATTGTTTCAAGTGCAATGAATGAACTTGGTGACGAGGTGGAACAGAGTAGAAAATTTTTAAATGAGGGTTGTGATAGTAAAATATTATTAAGTGATGCTTTAAATGTTTGTGAGTACAATTCTAAAGATTTGCAAGTGTTTTATGATTATATGTGTAAAGTGCTTCATAAATTTACAGAAATACACCGAGAGTTATCATCTATTGATAATAAGGTGGTTGATACTTCTAATCTTAGCTTTTTGGAGCTGGGTAATATTATACAAAAGAAAAAATCAGAGTTAAATATTTTATGGGATGAAATGGAAAAAAGAAAATTGTAACCTTAAGATTAAAGATAATCTAACTTAAATTAAGGTTTAATAGGTTAATCTTGATTTTAGGCGTGAAACTTAAGAGATAATGCTTATATTTGGTACTTTTAAGTTTCACAAGCTTAATCTTAAAAATATCTTTGATATGAGGCTGTTTTTTCATTATTTTAGTATTGGAAATAAATGTTTCCAAACTCTTGCTATTTCAAACCTTAAGCCATTTATTACTTTTCTATGTTCGGGGCTTTATCTAAATAT
>JAJRPV010000059.1 GCA_024280575.1 Campylobacterales bacterium | reverse complement strand
TAACAGAGCTATCATCTATACTTATAAATACGGAACTCTATTTTGAACGAGATAAACTTACTAAAGAAAAATTTCATACTAAAATCAAAGAGGCAAATGAGCAAATCACCTTTATGTCAAAAACTATAGATGATTTTAGAAACTTTTTTTCCTCAGGAAAGAAAAAACAGTACATAAATATATCTACTATCATAAATAAAGTAACTCATCTTGTAAGTGCTTCGTTGAACAATAATGATATTGAATTAAAAACAGAGATAATAAATGACTTTAAAATATACTGCTATCCAAATGAAATGCCTCAAGCGCTATTGAATATAATCAGCAATGCTAAAGATGTATTAAAAGAAAAGGATATAAAAAATGCTACTATTTTGCTAAAAACATTCAAAAAAGGCAAGGTAAACATAATCACTATCGAAGATAACGGCGGAGGAATAGGTGTAACTCCGATAGATAAAATTTTTGAACCATCCTTTAGTACAAAACAAGCCAAAAGCGGAACAGGTATAGGTCTTTACATGACAAAAACCATAATTGAAAAAAACAATAACGGCAAAATCGAAATAGCAAATTCATCCACTGGTGCAATTTTCACCATAACATTCTAATCCCCCTATTTTCCCCTTTTGTATAGATATACTTCTCGCAAATAAATATTTCAATATAAAGGAAAAAAGAATGAGATTAGCAAAATTAGGGCTAAGCGCTATCGTGGTTGCGGGTTTTACTGTGAGTTCATTTGCAGCAGATTCATTGAGTGATGCACTAAAAAATGGAAAATTTAATGGTGAGCTTAAAGCTACCTATTATGATGTAGATAAAGCTGCGAAAGGAAAAGAAAGCATAACAAGTTTAGGTGTTATGTTAAATTATGTGACTGCCCCTTTTTACGGGTTTAGTTTAGTACTTAGAGCACAAGCGAGTAGTTCCCCTTGGGCTAGTGCCAAAGAAAAAGCTTTTTACAAATTTGATTTATATGGTCCTGGAGCCGTACTTGAAGAGGTATATCTTAAATATCAATTAAATAAAAGCAATTTAAAAGTGGGCCGACAATTTATCAAAACTCCACTCTTAGCGGGAAATGGCTCAAGAATAGTTCATGAATCTTTTCAGGGATACACAGCAGACATAAAAGATTTGCCAAAAACTAGAATTTTTCTAGCTTACATCGATAAATACCTCGTAAGAACAGACTTTTTAGATGGAAACAATAAAACTAGAATTGGTAGTTTTGGGAAAAATATGTTTATGTATGGTGTAAAATATAAATATAAAATGGGCGATAGTGTTATGACTGCCTTAGTTACCAATAAAAGCATAAAAGGCTTAAAACTTACTGGACAATATCTACTCGTGCAAGATGCAACAATTGCTAAAACAGGAGCAGCCGTAGGAGATATAAGCGTAGCACTCGTGCAAGCTGATTATAAATTGCCAATTAGTGGCTTTAATGTAATGACTGGCATACAATATGGAACAAGCAATGTTGACAAAGACGACAGTAGAAGCGGTGACTTACTAGGCTTTAAATTAGGAACAAAATATAAAGGCTTGATGGCGTCTTTAGGTTATGTTATAGATGATAACAATAAAGGTATGGTTTCAGGTGTTGGTATATCTTCAAATTGGGCATACGCAGGAGATATAATTGGTTTAGAAAACTACAATAAAAATGTTGATGCCTTAACTCTTAATTTAAAATATAATTTTGCAAAAGTAGGAGTTAAAGGCTTAATGATATTAGGAAAATACACAGACTATATCAATGGTGGAAATACTGGTTTTAATGGTGGAGATGACTTAAATGCTTATGACATTGTTGCTGCATATAAATTTGGAGGTAAACTAAAAGGGCTTAGCACAAAATTTCACTATGAAAATGTAGATTTTAATACCGGTTCCATCCTTAATTATAGATTTTATGTAAATTATAAATTCTAATATAAATTAAAATTAGCTCAAAGCACCTGCTTTGAGCTACCCTCTACGACTTCCCCCTACTTCCCCCTTTTGTATAGTTATACTTCTTTGAAAGATTTTAAAAAGGAGTACAAATGTCAAAAGACAATTCCAGAAGAGGTTTTTTGAAAAAAGGACTAGCAACAACAGCTTTCGCCATGCTTGGTGCAACTGAAGCTAGTGCATTTTCTATGAAAATCCCTGGTCGTGACGAAAAAGACCCTAAACACATCGGTCAAGTGGGTAAACACTTTGTAATGGTTTTGGATTTACGAAAATGTATAGGCTGTCAAGCTTGCACATCTGTTTGTAAAATAGAAAATGAAGTTCCAGATGACCAATACAGAACTTTTGTTACTGAAACAGAGATAGGAGAGTTTCCTGATGTAAGAAAAGGATTTTTACCTCAGCTATGCAATCACTGCGAAGAACCAGCTTGCGTTCCTGTTTGTCCAACTGGTGCTACTTTCAAAAGAGAAGACGGCATAGTAGTAGTTGACAATGAAATTTGTTGGGGCTGCGGATACTGTATCAGCGCCTGCCCTTATGATAAAAGATACTTTAACAAGCGAACAAAAACTGCAGACAAATGTAATTTTTGTGCACAAAGAGTAGATAAAGGTTTGCTTCCTGCTTGTGTTGAAACTTGCATCGGAGGAGCGAGAGTATTTGGTGATATCAATGATAAAAATTCTGATGTCTATAAATTGATAAGCAACTTTTCTACAAGTGGCTTAAAAGAAGCACAAGGTACAAAACCTCAAACTTTTTATATCAAT
>JAJRPV010000058.1 GCA_024280575.1 Campylobacterales bacterium | reverse complement strand
TTCGGGTGGGATAGATAAATCTATCAACTCGTTTTTAGTTCCACCATTTTTTAAGTGTACTTTGGTTAGCAGTTGCAACTTTGTTTTGCCTGGAACAATTGTTCCATCTTCTTTTTTGAAATCGTTACTTACGAATATATTTAATAATGTACCTTTTAGGGTTAACATTATGTCTCCTTTTGGAGATTGAGCTCAATCAGATTTTGATTTAGATATCTTGAATGGTAGTTTATGATAACAGGATGCTATTTGTCAGTAGCAAAAAGTAGTGTTTTGTAATGCTTAGAGAATTTAACTTTTTCTTAAATGTAAATATCTTTGTGAAAAGTGGATTATAGTTTTGAGGTATTCTTCTGTGAATTTTATCTCATCTTGTTCTTTTTTTATTTTACGACGACCATCTTCAAATGACACTAAAGACAAGCCCTCATAAATACAAGTTTCAACAATTGGTTTCCTAATTTTTTTCTCTGAAAATAGAGGTTTTTTAAATTTCTTAATTTCTGGAAAAAATAATTCTGAAAGCTGTTTTGCATGTTTATAGAGCTTTAGATATGGAGGTTTTTTCTTGTTTATTTTTGCAGTGAATCTATACATGCCAAATACACATGCAAAAAAACTTCTATATATCTCAATTTTGTCAATGGGTCTATCTGAATTAAGAGTGTGCGATAAATTAGTTTTTGCTCTTATAAGCGGGTCATGCTGGAAATCATTTTTAATCTTTCTTAATTCCCTAAGTGACCTAACGGTTATTTGACTATAAGTTATGAATTCAAGCAAAGTGTCTTTTTGATATTCATATTCTAACTCTAGTTTTTCGTCTAAAGAAGGATTAGCTAATTCATTATTTAAATAGTTAAGTTTAAAAGCAACCATTTTTGCCTTAGTATCATTTGTATTGGTTGTAATATCATAATTAGCTTCATCTGGTTTATTTTCATTTTGTTTGATATATTTTTCTAATGCTTCGATATGTTTTGCAGCCAAAGAAAATATATGATTTAGAGAGTATAAAAAACTTTTTCCATTTTCTTCTTCATATAAATCATAATCTAATAAATCATAAAAAGTATCTATGGTGGATTCAAATTCTTTTTTTTCTATTTCTGTTTCAAAAGCTGTGTAATCAAATCGTTTTTCTATAGTTTTAAAAACTTCAATTGCCTCTTCTTGAGAATTAAAACTTCTCACTCTATGTTTCATCTCAATTTGTAGCCTCAAAGGATCTAGTGCTTGTTTTATATAGTTTTTAGCAAAATAGTTTAATTGCGTTGGTAAAATATGGTGAAAAGTGTCTTTCATTACACTAAAAAGAATTATGTATGGATGTTTCGTTTTTGTTATTTGCTCAATCGTATTGAAATATTTTTCTATTATTTTCGGGCTTAGTTGCTCTAGTTCATACATTTCAAATCCTATAACCCTATTATATTATAAGTTTAATTAAAAGTATTAAAGCAATATATTATATAATAAATCAACAATACAAAAGGAGATAAAATGGATAGTCTTTTAAAAAAACTTGAAAAACTGCTACTTGAGACGAATCAAAGCTTACAATACTATATAAAAGTATGTTCAATAGTTAAGGCTAGCAAAGAAAAAGATTTTTTTCGAAAAACTATTGTATTCTTAGAAGAACTTGAAAAAGACTTGAAAAACAGAAACCTTAAAAAAAATTATTTAATTATATTACATAATGAAGTACTACAAATAAATAATCACCTATCATATAAAAATAGTGGGGAAGATTTTTTATCTGGTTTGCACCAAATACAAGAAAGGTCTCCCGAAAAAAATTTATTACATAAAACTTCTATGGAAAAAACTAGCGTAGTCATCTTACCATTTAAACAAAAATTAGATTTTATTTTAAAATTTTTTAAACAACTTAATTTTTTTGAGAGCAATATAGTTGCAATTGGTGCAAATGGAAGTGGAAAAACATCATTAGCAAATCACATAAGAGAAGATATGCGTGGTATGGTTGTGGTTATCTCTGCACAAAGAGTATTAAAAGTTCCAACTTTTAGCTCCATACAAAATCCGAGTCAAACTTCAGACAAATTAAAAGACATGCAATCTACAGATAAAAGTGTAAAAATTTAATCTTCTTTTAATGCAATAGCTTCTGAATTTTCTGTTGTCATAGAAAATATTCTAGCAGAAGACATCTCATATTCATATCAATATAGAAAAATAGCAAACGAGAGTACTAAAAATGGGAATGAGATCAATCCTCCGAACACAACAAACCTTGAAAAAACTTTCGAAATATGGAATTCTTTAATTTCTCATAGGAAAATTTTTTGCAAGGATGGAATGAATATATTAGCAAAAGGAGAAAAAGAAGAATATGCTATTATACAAATGAGCGATGGAGAAAAAGTAATGTTGTTTTTAATTGCACAAGTTTTGCAAGCTCCTTCTGATGGGTTTATTATTATTGATGAGCCTGAAATGTATTTACATAAATCAATTGTTAAGAAATTATGGAACTTATTAGAAGCAGAAAGAAGTGATTGTATTTTTATTTATTTAACGCATGATTTAGATTTTGCATCAAGTAGAAAATATGCAAAAAAAGTATGGATAAAATCATATGCTCCAACTGCATCTTGGACAATAGAAGACTTGCCTAACAATGAGCTACCTGAAACAATATTGATGGAATTATTAGGAAGTAGAAATAATATATTATTTTGTGAAGGAACAAAAAATAGCTATGATGAAATAATTTATAATAATTTATTCCCAAATTTCACAATAAGCGCAGTTGAATCTTGTCAATCTGTCATAAACTATACAAAAGCTTTTAATAAATTAAAGAATACTCATTCAAAAGCATATGGTATTATTGATTCAGACTTTAGAGAAGATAGTGAGCTAAAATCATTAAAAGAAGAGGAGATATATAATATCAAACTTGCAGAAATAGAAAATCTTTTTTTAGACGAAGACTTTTTAGAGCATTTTTGTAAACATTTAGATGAAGACAACAAGATAATTGCAGCAATAAAACACGATATTATATGTCAATTTAAAAACGATATCGAACTTCAGATTTCCAACTATGTAAGTGCAAAAATAAATCATTATTTTTCAAATTCCCATGTGAAAAAAGGGAATAATATCAATGATGTAAAGAAACATTTTGACATATTTATAAAAAATATAGAAATTAATGATTGGCATGACAATAGAAAATCTTTACTTGAAAAATTAATAAAAGAGGAAGATTATGCTGGAATAATTAAAAGATATAACAATAAAGGTCTAAAAATATTTGGAAATAAACATTTCAAGATAACAAATTTTCAAGAAAGAGCAATCAAATTTTTGAGCAAAAATAAAGGAGCAAAATTATCTATTCTAAAGAATTTTCCGAGTGAGTTAATTGATTTGCATGATAAAAAAATAATATAAATTAAAACTTTAGCTACTCAGTAGCTAAAATATGTCTTTTTCTGCCTTTTTTTGATAGATTGAAGAGTCCAAAAGTGGCTATTTTAGGGCTTTTGTGTTTAATTTACCATTTCTCCTTCTCCCGGCCACTTCACTTTCAATACCTGTTTTATAATACTTTTAGAATTTAAAATGCTACCTATCAAGCTTGTATATTTTCAAAATATTAATTCTAAATCCAATCATCAATCACAATGCTTTTATCCAAATTGTTAAGACAAGTAATATTCAAGTAATACAAATATTTTAAAATTAGCTCACTAGAAAAATTAAGGTTTTAGAGAAAAAGGAAAAATATGAATGATTATGCGGTAATGGACGGATTTGGGATGGGATTTGGCTGGATTGTACCAATTGTTCTTATGGTTATTTTTATTTATTTTATAAACAGCCTGACTAAAAAAGAGTTGTCAACTAGAGATATACTAGATAAAAAGTACGCGAATGGCAAGTTGAGTGAAGAAGAGTATAAAACCAAAAAAACTCTTTTAAGCAGCTAAAAAAGGTCTATTATGCGTGAATATTATAATAATTCTTACGAACTAACCTCGCGCATTATAACAGCTATAGTTAACGCTTTTCGTTTAAAAAATACTAAAATATAAGGATAATGAAATGCTTTACACAGTAACTACAGGTAGAAATACGGAAGATGTTAAAAACGAGATAGAATCCAAAGCTAAAGAAGTCGGGTTTGGGTTACTAAAAGAGTATAAATTTAAAGAGATACTCAAAAGCAAGGGACACCCGATAGAAAGGGATATAACAGTTTATGAATTATGCAATCCGGCTGCAGCACAGGCTATTTTAGATATTCATCCTGAAGTATCTGTCTATTTGCCTTGTCGTGTATCAATATACAAGGACGGTGATAAAACAATTATCAGTACAATTCGTCTAGAAGATATACTTCGAAGTTTTGAGCTGGAAAATGAATATAAAGCTCATATGCAAGATATTTTTGATAAACTTAAAAAACTGATAGCGAATTTGGAGTAGATATGCATATAAATAAAAAAATATTTTTTACGGTTGCTTTTGTACTCGCTGTAGCTATTTTTGTTGGATACAAATGGAATAGCAAAGTTCAAAATCAAAAAAGATGGTACACAAAGCAGATGGTAACAAACGGCAAACCGCTTTATGAAAACAATTGTGCCTCATGCCATGGCTTAAACGGTGAAGGGACTGCTAAATTTTGGAATAAAAAGATGGCCAACGGCAGATATCCTCCTCCGCCTCTAAACAGCGAAGCACATGCTTATCATCATCCGCTAAAAGCACTTAGATTTACCATACAAAACGGTGGAAAATATATAGGTGGCGTAATGCCGGCATTTAATCAAAAGCTGTCATATAAAGAGACAGATGAGGTTATCGCTTATTTTCAAGAATTCTGGGGGGATAAATTTTATGAGGAATGGCTTAAGCGTGGCGGTCTGAAAAAATAATCCGGGAGTGATGATTTTATGAAAATATTACTGTTAGAAGATGACAAAAATCTTCATGAGTCTATAAAAGCTTTTTTAGAGATGGAGGAGTTTGATGTGGATAGTGCTTACAACAGTGATGATGTCTATGATTTAACCTATATCAATAGTTATGATTTATATATCTTTGATGTAAATGTTCCTGGAGACAATGGATTTAAAATCTTAAAATCACTTAAAAATGCAGACGATAAAACACCTACAATCTATATAACGGCCCTGAGTGACATATCGTCTGTCGCAGAAGGTTTGAGCTCTGGTGCCGATGACTATATAAAAAAACCTTTTGACCCTGAAGAATTGGTCATCAGAATCAAAAGCAGATATATGCATTGTGATACACTTAGTTACAAGAATCTCACTTATAATCCTGCGACAAAAGAGTTATTGCAAGACGGAACCACAGTTGGTTTATCTGATGTACTAAAAAACATCTTCCATGAGCTCATAGTGCAAAAAGATAAAATTGTTCCGAGCGAGCTGCTGTTTGACTTACTTGAACAACCAAATCCAAATGCTCTAAGAGTAAATTTGTTTAAACTCAAAACCAAACTGGGCTTGGATATAAAAAATATCAGAGGTATAGGATATATGCTTGAAGAGTTATGAAAAAGAATCCCTGCTAAAGAGTTTTGCACTCTTTTTCAGTGTTCAATTTATATTTTTATCAATCGTCGTATATCAGCATTACAATAAAGTTCTACACGAGTATGATATGTATGTCGGAACCTCTATGATGCAATGCAATATGAATGAAAAATGCACAAAATTTAAAATTGAAAATCTTAAAGATATCAAAGATAAAAAGTTGCATGTTTTGTACAAAAAAAATGATATATTTATGATTTTTAAAAATAAAAACAGCTTTATAAAGATGACCGTCAATAAAACAAAATATGAAGATAAAAAATCAAAAATTAAATATCATGCGATAATATTGTATCTGCTGTATTTTTTTGCACTCATCCTCGAATCTATATTTTTCGCCCTTTTTGCCTTAAGACCACTAAAGCAGGCGCTTCGGCTAAATGAAGAGTTTGTAAAAGATATGTTGCATGATTTCAACACCCCTTTATCGGCATTAAGGATAAATCTGAAAATACTCAAAAAAAAGTTTGGAAATGATGAAGCTCTTCAAAGAAGTGAAGAGTCTATCGGTAATATACTCTCTTTACAAGAAAATTTACACTATTTTATAAGCCAAAGTAAATTGCAAAATGAACAAATAAACTTAAAGCAAATCGCAGAAACAAGAGTGCAATATTTTCAATCCATTTTTCCAAAATTACATGTAGGCTTCACGGGCAAAAACAGCACCATATATGCAAATAAAGATATAATTATACGCATCATTGATAATCTCATAAGCAATGCCTGCAAATATAACAAAAAAGATGGAAAAGTAAATATCTCTCTTGAAAATAATATTTTAATCATCCAGGATACAGGCATAGGAATACAAAATCCAAGCAAAATATTTAACCGCCACTACAAAGAAACAAGCTCAGGACTTGGCATCGGTTTGCATATAGTAAAGAAGCTCTGTGATGAACTGGGTATTGAGATAGAAGTGCAAAGTATTGTCGATACAGGAAGCAGTTTTGTCTTAAACTTTAAGTATCTAGTAAGGTAATGTTCAAGTAATTTTTTTATTCTAAACTTCTCTCGAAAAAACAAAATATGAGGAGATTAAGAATGACTCTTGAAAGTTCAAACATATCAAGAAGAACATTTGTCAAAGGCGTAGTCGCATCTGCTTTGGTTGCTTCGTCACCATTGACACTAAATGCCAGTACAAAAATTTCAAACCAAAAGAAGACAACTGAGCTCAGTGGAACTGAGTTCAATCTTACGATAGACAAAACCCATGTAAATATCACTGGAAACCCCGCCGTTGCAACTGCAGTAAACTCAATGATAGCTGGACCAACTCTTAGATGGAGAGAGGGGGATGAAATCACAATAAATGTAACCAATAATCTTGATGAGGATTCATCAATTCACTGGCATGGAATTATCATTCCGACACACATGGATGGAGTTCCCGGTATCAGCTACAAGGGAATTGCTCCTGGTGAAACTTTTACCTATAAGTTTCCGGTAGTTCAAAGCGGAACATATTGGTATCATTCACATTCTGGATTTCAAGAGCAAACAGGCGTGTACGGTTCTATAATAATTGAGCCAAAAGAAGAGATACTAAAATATGACAAAGAGTATATAGTATTGCTCTCAGACTGGTCAGACAAAAAACCGACATCAATATACAGAAATCTTAAACTCTCGGCTGATTATTATAATTTCAAACAAAGAACTGTTGGAGATTTTTTCTCAGAAGTAAGTGCAAAAGGTTTTTGGAGTGCTTTTTCAGATAGAAAAATGTGGAACAACATGGCAATGTCAGACCGTGATTTATCGGATGTAACTGGCTACACATACACATATCTGATGAATGGACAAAATCCTGCAACCAATTTTAAAGCCTTATTTAAAAATGGAGAAAAAGTTAGATTGAGATTTATAAATGCATCCGCGATGACTTTTTTTGATATAAGAATGCCTGGACTCAAAATGAGTATTGTAGCATCTGATGGGAATTATGTGCAACCCGTATCAGTGGATGAGTTTAGAATGGGTGTAGCTGAGACATATGATGTGATTGTTGAACCAGAAGATAACAAAGCATATGCTATTTTTGCCCAAAGCTTAGATAGAAGCGGCTATGCTATTGGTACTCTAACAAACAATGCAAACAAAACAGCGCCGACTCCGACTATGGATAAAGCCGGAATTCTAACAGCTTCCGATATGGGCATGGATATGGATATGAACAAAAAAATGGACATGAGCGATGGTGGCAATATGTCAGGCATGAAACAAAAATCAGAAATGAAAAAACCTGCGATGATGAGCGGGATGAGTATGAATATGGACATGTCTGCATCCAAAAGCAAAGCAAACATGAAGATGGGTAAGCCTAAAATACCAATAACTCCACTTGACGAGGCAAAAGGTGTCCAGACAACAATGCAAGCCATGAACCCCAAGTATAGACTGGATGATCCGGGTGTTGGATTACGAAAAAACGGCAGACGCGTTTTAACATATGCTGATTTAAAATCATTGAAACCAACTAAGCATAACAGATATCCTGATAGAGAGATTATTCTTCATCTGACGGGCAATATGGATCGCTACATGTGGTCAATCAACGGAATCGCATATAAAGATGCGAAACCTTTAGAATTCAAATACGGAGAAAGACTTAGAATCACTTATATAAATGACACGATGATGAATCATCCTATGCACTTGCATGGTATGTGGAGTGATTTGGAAACAGGGGATGACAACTATCTTCCTAGTAAACATACGATTATCGTACAGCCTGGTTCAAAGATTAGTGTTCGAGTAAATGTTGATGCAAAAGGCTCTTGGGCATACCATTGTCACTTGTTATACCACATGGGTGGTATGTTTAGAAAAGTTGTAGTAGCGTAAGGATGGGAATAATGAAAAATTTAATATTAAGTACAGTATTGGCTATAGGATTAGGTACATCTGCTTATGCAGGTGGCGGCGGAGATATTTTTAGAGCTAGTTTCTCAGCAGATAAATTGGAGTACCAATATGCAGATACAAAAACACTCAGTTGGGATGTATCCGGATATGCGGGATATGATATAAACAAGATATATATCTATTCTGAAGGAGAAAAAGATGATGGAGTCTCTAGAGCAAATAGCGAAAATCAGCTAGTATATTCTCGTGCAATTACTCCATATTGGGATATACAGTTTGGTGTCGGATATGACGAAGCAGACGGTCAGGATAACACATGGGGAATAGTAGCATTTTCCGGTTTAGCCCCATATTTTATTGAAACAAGGGCGGCATTTTTATTCGATAACAATGGAAACCTTGGTTTGAGAGCAAGTGCTGAATATGAAGCACTTATCACACAAAAACTGATACTAACGCCGAGTATAGAGATTAATGCATACACAAAAAATGATGTGCAGATGGGCTTAGGCAGCGGTTTATCAAACTTGAAGGCAGGAGGTCGTCTTAGATATGAATTTACTAGAAATTTCGCACCATATATTGGAATGGAATGGAATAAAAACTTTGGAAATACAGATGATTTATCACCGCTAAATGACACTTATTTTGCAGTAGGTGTTAGATTCTGGTTTTAGTACCTTGCAGTAAAAAGTAGCCATCAGTTGGCTACTTTCCTATAATTAACACTTCAGATTTAAGTTTTAGATTCGACAAACTAAGTACCAACCTAAGCTTATGCAACGGCTTTTTATGTTAAAATTAATTTTCTAAATTTACATAAGGAGAGAGTATGAAGAAAAATTTAATGTTTGTTGTTGCATTTTTGATGCTTCCTGTTGCAATATTTGCCAACAGTTACACTATAAATCTGGGAATTGTTACAACGCCGAATTCATTTCACTATAAAGCTGCCAAAAAGTTTAAAGATATAGTTGAAAGTACCAGCAATGGGGATATTAAAGTAGATATTCATCATTCAAATTCAGTAGGAAACGAGACTAGCATATTGCAACAATTGCAATTAAATGCACTCCAAATGGGTGTTATAACAGCCGGTCCTATTGACAAATTTGTTCCTTCCATAAAAGCGATAGAATTTCCTTTTATTTTCGACAGTTTTGCAAAAGCCGATAAAATTCTTGATGGAAAAATCGGGCAAAATATATTGAAAAATTTTGACAGGGCTAATTTGGTCGGGTATCATTTCTTGGAAAACGGTTTTAGAAATATAACAAATTCTAAAAAACCTATCCATTCTGCCGCTGATGTAAAAGGCTTGAAGATTAGAGTTATGAATTCACAACTTCAGATAGATATATGGAAAGATATCGGTGCAAATCCTACTCCGATGCCTTGGCCGATTTACACTCAACTTTCACAACATGTCATAGACGGACAGGAAAATCCACTGGCAGTAATAGATCAGTACAAACTGTATGAAGTGCAAAAATACCTTACACTGACAAGGCATGTTTATTCTGCTTTGGTATTTGTAGGAAGCAAAGAGTTTTACAAAAGCTTACCTCAAAAATACAAAGATTTGCTCTTCAAAGCTGCAAAAAATGCTTCTATATATGAAAGAAAGCTAAACAGAGATAAGGCAACATTTTTTCTAAATGATTTGAAAAAACAGGGCATGATTATTGATGAACACCCTGACTTGGCATCATTTAAAGCAAAAGTAAAGCCGTTGGAAAAACAATTTAACGGGGTTGCTAAAAAATATTTAGATGAAATCTTAGCACAGTAAAATATGAATAAAACAGCCAAGTTTTTCTCAAAACTAAGCGATATAATCGACAAGCAGATAAGTTTGCTTGTCGTAGCACTTATGTTTTTTTTGGCACTTTTATTAGGAGTGAGTGTTTTCTATAGATATGTATTAAATGACTCTATATACTGGTCCAACGAAGTGGCACGGTACATGTTGGCTTACATCGTATTTTTAGGCTCAACCATGGCACACAAACACAAAGCGCACATAAGGATAGATATGGTTTGGTCGTATCTATCCAAACAAAAACAAAGAGTTACGGAGATAACGATTGCACTTCTTTTTATAGCTTTTTGGGTGTTGATTTTACTTGGATGTATAAAATTATTTCCACTTTTTATGATGCAAACAACTGCTACTTTACAAATTCCATTTGCCATTCCATTTGCATCACTGCCGATATCTGCAATCATATGGATAATTTACAGCATCAATGATGTCTTAAGAGAGGCGACTGCAAACTGATGTTGTTATTGCTTTTATTGATGTTATCTCTGATACTTTTGTCAATTCCTATATTTCTGTCTATCGGAATATCCACGGCCACTGCATTTGTTATTTCACATTTGCCTCTGTTTATGATACCCCAAAAGATGTTCGACGGAGTCAATTCTTATGTTTTGCTGGCTGTTCCTTTGTTTATGCTCGCCGGAAGCCTGATGGATCAAGGCGGTATGTCAAAACGGCTTGTTGATTTATCAGAATCCTTGGTGGGACATTTTAAAGGCGGACTTGCGATCACATCTATACTTTCAAGCATGCTTTTTGCCGGTGTTTCGGGCTCTGCAGCTGCCGATACAGCTGCTGTTGGATCTGTTTTAATACCATCTATGAAAAAAAAGGGTTACAATAAAAATTTTGCAGCTTCCATCATAGCCACCGGAGGCTCTATCGGAGTTATCATACCACCTTCCATCCCTATGATTATTTTCGCCTTTATAGCCAATATTTCGGTTGGAAAACTGTTTTTGGCAGGCATCATTCCAGGAATTATCATCGGCTTGTCTCTTATCGCACTTGTTATTTTTAAAACTAGAAATTTTGAGATAGACAAAGAGAGTAGAAATTTTGATTTTGAAAAATTTAAAACAGCCTTTAAAAATGCTATCTTAGCACTAGGAATTCCTTTTATAGTAGTTGGTGGTATTCTTGGCGGACTGTTTACGGCCACAGAATCCGCAGCAGTTGCGGTCATTTATGCTTTTGTAGTGAGTGGCTTGATATATAGAGAGCTTACTTTGAAAAAACTCTACAAAGCTACGATATATGCGATAAATACAAGCTCGATTATCTTAATAATCATCTCCATAGCGACTGTATTTTCGTGGTTTTTGTCCATGAACAACATACAGCAAATGCTTTCAAATACTTTTTTGCTTTTAGGAGATAATAAATATATCATACTCATAGCAATCAATCTATTTTTGCTAATCATGGGCACTTTTGTAGAAACAACCGCATCTTTGATACTTTTTGTACCGGTTGTCACCCCTTTGTTAAACAGCATGGGTATAGACCCTATGACTTATGGAGTTATGATAGTAACAAACCTTGCCATAGGGATGCTTACTCCACCTCTTGGTATATGTCTGATGGTAGCCGGATCCATAGCCGATAGTAAAATAGTAGAAATTTCAAAAGCAATAATACCATTTTTACTAGTGATGCTATTTGATTTACTATTGATAACTTTCGTACCTTTTTTTACTACATTTTTACCATCAATCTACTAAAAAGTGCAAAGTTCAACCCTGGCACCTTTTAAATGGACTTTTTTATGCTATAAAATAATCCTCGTCTTTTTTATCTGAAACAAACATGTGTCCCGGGGTATGAGTTATCGCAAAAGGTAGCTTTACATCTCTTAAGACATTTTGAGGCGTTACGCCACATGGCCAAAACAGTGGGATTTCATCTTTTTTTATCTCTACCGGATCTCCGTATTCGGGGTGATTTATATCTTTTATGCCTATCATTTCCGGATATCCGACCTGTATCGGAGTTCCGTGCATATTTGGGTAGTGACTTGTGACTACACAGGCATCTGCTACTCTCTCTTTTTTGATTGGGCGCATTGAAACAACCATATCTCCCTGCCAGATATCAACTGGATTTAGCCTGATATTTGTGCTGTACATAGATACATTTACACCCTGTTCTACATGCCTTAGACCAATACCACTTTTTACAAGAGAAGTTTCAAAAGTAAAACTGCATCCTATCAAAAAGAAAACCAAATCCTTGTTATAATACTCCTCAATGCTTTTGACCTGTTTTATAACTTTTCCATTTTCGATTATATTATAAAGAGGAAGTTCATTTAAAAGATTTGCTTTATCGGCTAGAAGTTTTGTGTGAAAGTCATCTCTCACAACTTCCAAAAGTGGCATTGCCTTAGAGTTTTTTTTCGCAAACTCTTCAAAACTTTGGGCATACTCTTTTGGTATGACAAACATATTTGCTTGCACATGTCCTTCGCAGTATCCAGCTGTCGGTTTGATAAACTCACCTTTGGCTATCTTTTTTCTTAACTCTTTTGCTTTCATTTCTATCCCCTACATGTAAACGAAAATTATCAAACTTTTTTAAGCAGTTTAATTATAGAATAATCTACCATGAAAAACAATAAAACAATAGAAGAAATCATATTAAGTCACTCAACTAGAGGTATGAATTTATTGCAAAAACAATATCCAAAAAAACACTGCAAAAAAGCTGTACAAAACTTTCTTGAGATAGAGCAAGGCACTGTCTTTTTATATACAGGTTTTTGCGTCAAAGGATATGCAGAAACTGACGGCCCTATCGGAACTTATTTTTTGGCTCTTGCGATTGAAAAACTAGGCTATAAGCCGGTTATCATCACAGACTTATACTGCAAGGATTATTTTAAAGATATAGAGACTGTTTATATTCCGCTAGATGGATTAAAAAACAGTGAATATCAAAAGATTTTGGATGATTATACTCCTATATGCCATTTTTCGATAGAGAGATTAGGCAGAAACGAAAATGGAAAATACTTAAACTCAAGAGGTGTTGATATAGGCAAAGTTACGGCACCTGTGGATGAATTATATATACTTGGAGGCAAGTCAAATCCAACTTTCGCCATAGGTGACGGAGGAAACGAGATAGGTATGGGCAACTTCAAGGAATTTTTAAAAAATACTCTACATGTAGAGCCTTGTGTCGTCACATCTGACTATCCAATCATAGCCTCCGTATCAAATTGGGGAGCTTATGGATTTATCACTTATATGCAACTTTTTTTGAGAAAAAAACTTTTACCTGCGTTTGATGAAATTGAAGAATATATGGACTATATACTTACTTTTGGATGTGTTGATGGTATAAAATGTGAAAATGTGAAATCCGTTGACGGAAAAGAGTGGCATACTGAAAAAGAGATATTGGAAAATTTGAACAACTCTAGATTAGCCTAAGTATTGCTATGGGATGGCAATAAATTATGGTCCTATAAAATCTTCCAAAGATTTCATAGATGTTATATTTTTTTCATGCAAATCGACTATCGAGTGATAGCACACTAAGGAATTTTTTTCACAAAATTCATATACATCTTCAAAAATCATACCTTTTGGTCCAAGTATGACAAAATCATCACCATGTATTCTAAAAATTAGACTATTTTTATGATTCTTTTTAAGTATGTCGGCTACTCCTTTAAGTAAAATATCTCCATCTAGCCAGCCATGCTCTTTATTGTACTTGTGAAAATCTTTGAGAAATACGACATATAATTCTTGATATAAATTTTGAAAAACATTTTTATTTAAAATCAAATCCAAATAATTTTCATTAAAAAGATGTGTTAAGTGATCTCTGTAAAAATAGGAAAATCTCTCTTTTTCTATCTCACTAGATGGCTCTTGACTTATATCCTCTTTTATTTGCACATCTTTTAATGCCTTCAATGTCGCAGCTACTACTTGCTTATCGAATCTAATACCAGACAATGACTCTATCTCTTCTAAGGCAGCTTTTATTGTTTTTCGAGGCTTGTAAATCCTGCTAGTTGTCATCGCATCAAACGAATCAGCCACTCCTATGATCTTTCCACCTAAACTTATCTCATCCCCTTTTAGCCCATCTGGATATCCACTTCCATCTATCCTCTCATGATGAACTTTTACTATTTGTGCTATTGTTTTAAACAAAGGAGAGTTATTAAGTATCTTGTATCCTAACTTCACATGTTGTTGTATTAGTTTGTATTCTATTTCGTTTAATTTGCCGGGTTTTAAAAGTATAGAATCAGGAATGGCCACTTTGCCTATATCATGTAACATGGCAGCCTCCAGTAAATCTTTTAGCGATTTTTTATCCATGTTCATCTCAAGTGCAATCAATTTGCAATACTGCTCAACTCTTTTTGAATGATCTCCCGTATAAGCATCTCTTTGCTCTATCAAACCGACAAGGGTATATAGCATATCTTTGTAGTTTTCAGCTTTTTCTTTTTCAAGCCTGCTTGCTTCTTTTATTTTTATATCAACAAGTTGCATAAGTTTTGTTTTGTAAATTTCATTTTCTCTTGATTCATTTATGGAATTTGCTATTTTATAGATGATTTCATTTAACTGCTCATGCCTAAAAGGTTTCAAAATATACCCATCTACCCCTATTTCTATAGATTTTACAAAACCTTGAGTATCCAAGCATGCCGACAACACTAAAATTTTCTGATTTTTATTTATCTTTTTTATCTCTTGGGACATACCCAAGCCATCTAATTTTGGCATTAAAATATCTGTTATTACGATATCGTAAAAATTATTTTTATATTTATCCAATCCATCTTTGCCATCTGTTGCCATATCTACGCGAGAGAAAATTTTTGCTAGATAAGCATATACTATACTTCCTAACTTACTATCATCTTCAACATACAAAACACGCAAATCTTTACAAATTTGCTTTAACTCTTTTATGTTATTCATATTCGGCACCTATTTGTTCAATCGGTAATTTTACCATAAAACAAACTCCATCTTTATTATTTTCTGTCCAGATTTTACCTAGCATATGTTTTTCCACAATCATTTTACACATGTAAAGACCAATACCTGTACCGTTTTTTTCTTTCTTGGTACTAAAATATGGTTCAAAGATTTTATCTTTAAGCTCTTCTTTGATATTTTCTCCATTATCACAAAATTTAAAAGTAATAAAACCTTCCTCCATATATGCCGAAACTGATACTTTTTTGTCTTTTACACAACTTTCTTCGAGAGCGTCTTTTGCATTATTTAAGATATTTAAGAATACCTGTGTAAGCTCATTTGCATATGTATTTATCTTCACATCCAAATCTTTTGAAAAAATCAACTCTATTTTATTGCTCTCAAAAGATTTTCCTATTATTTTTAATACATTTTCAAAGAGTTCTTGCACTTCTATCAGCTCTTTTTCTTTATCGGGTTTGAAGAAATTTCTAAAGTCATCTATAGTCTGAGACAAATACATTGTTTCACTTATTATCTCTTGCGAACATTTTTTTATATCTTCTTCTTTTAATTCGCCTAGTTCCATATCTATTTGAATATTATTTACAATCATAGCTATGATAGAGATAGGCTGTCTCCATTGGTGAGCTATCATACCTATCATCTCTCCCATAGCTGCTTGTTTTGATTGAGCTATTAAAATTTCATCTTGTTTTTTAAGCTCTTCTTGCATCTGTATTCTTTTTTTAATCTCAAGTTCAAGTTCATCTCGCGAGGCAGTTGTTTTTTTTAAATTTTCCAGCATATCTCTCAGAGAGACAGCCAATTCTCCAACCTCATCATCTGATTCCGGCTCAATTTTTATATTTTTTTCTCCTTCTCCAATTCTTTTGGCCGCGAAAGACAACCTAAGCAAAGGAGCACTAAGCTTACCAATTATCATAAAAAGCAAAACAATAATCAACAAAACAAATCCCAAAACAATATTGGCTACATCCTTTGTGTCGTCAATGGCATCATTGAAGATTTTAGCTTTATCTTCTTCAATCACAACATGCCACAATTCACCATCATTGCCTAAGATGTGATCTATAGAACTTTTTGTACCGCCAAAAATTATATTGTCATATTTAAGAGAAATTTTTACAGGAGAATATGCCACTATCTTATCTTCATCTAAGATTTTCATATCAACTACGCCCGTTTTGAGTGTTTTTAATTTTTTTGAGAGTTTTAGGGGTACTCTAGTGCTAAGCGGGGGTAGATTTTTTTCATATACAATTAAACCACCTGATCTTACTATTTTTATAGCTCCCACATTCTCTTGGGTAGATTTTTTCGTAACTGTATCAAACAACGACTGAATATTGATATTTGCTTTTATGATTCCTATAAATTTTCCATTTTTTTTGATAGGCACAACTATGCCTAAAACATAACCATTTACACTATCATCAAAACCTCTGTCATCAAAAAATATTTGACTTTTGCCTCCACCATAACACTGTTTCCACCAATACTTTTGTTCATGTTCCAAAGTTGTAAGTTTACCAGTTGCTGCAATCATAGCCCCATACTTGTTTGTTATAAATATTTCGCCAAAGAGGTTTGGAAATGTATTTTTTTCTTTTTTTAGATACAAAGATAGCTTGTTGTTTGTATATCGTTTTATAAATGTGTCATTTTCATCATCTATACTCATCCATTTTTTATTTAACTCTGATATTTTCCTTGATATTTCTTTCTTTGATAAATCTTTATAGTTAAAATTGCTGTTAAGGAGCGCCTCTTCAACCAAATTTGCATTTATCATCGTTTTGACCAAATTTAATTTATCAAATAAATTAATTTCAATATGAAATGCCAAATCAGAGCTTTTGTTGATCATCTCAATTCTGCTTAGTTTCAACCTGCTTTCATATAAGTGGTTTGCATAAAACAATGATGCGAATATCATCGTCAACAATGAAAACAGTAAAATTATAAAAGTTATTTTAAATTTTAATTTCATTTTGTTTCACTTTGTTTTAGCAGAGCATTCAGACTTTTTTCACTTTGCCACTTGACTGATTTCATATCACTTTGAAAATTTTTATACTCTTTATAACCAAAATATGGCTTGATTGCTATATAAAATTTATAAGGATTATTTTTTAGAGCTTCCAAAGCTACATCAAATAATTGATTTAATTTTTCAATCTTTTTCATATGCTTTGTATCATAATTTTTTGAAGCAAAAAGCGCATCAACGACGGTAACTTTTAAACTTTGGGCGGTAGAAACAACTTTATAGCCGATTTTTTTCAAATTTCTGTTATAAGGTTTGTATGTCACAATCAAAGCGGCACTGTCTTTCATTTTTATTCTTAATATACTGTCTGCTTTCTTATTTATGAAATTTATATTTCCTTTTTTGAGTTTATATTTTGCAATAAATTTTTCTAAAAGTATCGAATTTACACTATCAATTTCAAGATAGGCATCTATTTTTTTACTTGCTTTTAGCTCATCTATGGTTCTATTGCTATATATCAAATCTCCATTTTTGGATATATCTAGCAACTTAATTCCCATCAAATCTTTTACAACCTTTTTTGCTTCATTGAACTCATAGTTTGTGCCGGCAAAAACATCAAATGAGCCTTTTTTATAGTATTCTAAACTTTGTTTAAGAGTTAAAGTTGCAACAAATTTTATGCCATTTTTATCAAGCCAGCCCTTTTGCTCTGCGTAATACAACGGTGCATATCCTACCCAAAGATTTGCTGCTAACACCATCGGTTTTTTTATTTTCTTTTCACAACCTATAAATGAAAATATAATTAAAAAAATGATAGAAAAATTGAGTATTTTTGTTTTGTTTTTCAATAAAGATCTCCACCACATTTCAACTCTTCAAACCATGATAAAAACTTATCATAATTTTTCTCGCTAAGCAATGAACCGTGCTGAGGTGCCATAATTTTAACATCATGCTGCTTTACTTTTTGAACCCATGCTCTGCAAAACTTATTTCCCGCCATATATCTCTCGTGAAAACCCTGCAATGAATCTTTGATATCATCAAAATCTACATTATCAATTCGTGCTCCGTATTGATGGGTAATACTAGCCCCTATATCACCGCTAAAAAGAATTTTTGAATGGCTGTCATAAAGTGAAAAATTACCAGGGCTATGCAAAAAATGAGCAGGAATAAAATGCAAATAATCTTCACCAAAATGTATCTTTGCACCTTTATCGTCAAGAGGTATAAGTCTGTTAAAATTCATCAAGCCATAATGGCTCATAAATCTAACCCAGATCTTGGGAACAATTTGTTTGGCCCCGCAGCCAACTTACCATTGAGAGATAGAGCCTGCGACATCAGGATCTTGATGAGAATAGAAAATGTATTTTAGGTTTTTAATATCTATATATCTGCAAACTGCATCATAAACCTCTTCAAAAACTGATTGGCTTCCCGGATCTATCAAGATGGCAGAATTATTATGTATGATAAGATATTGGTTTACTGCCAAAAAACTCTCGTCAGCTTCTTCATCATCAAAACTGAAAACTATGCACTTGTGATTTTCATCATCGTAGATTATCTTTTCATTTTGCATTTTGCAATCCTTTAAATTCTCTTATAAGAGCCATTTGCCTTTTTGCTATATAATCTATCAGTTCTTTTTTAATCTCATGTTCCAACTCGAAAGTCACAACCACATTAAAATCTTCTGCATTTTCTTTTATCTTTAAAACTTCACTTTTTATATTTAAGTCTAATGATGATTTTTCTATACCGAGCTTCAGTTTAAGCACTAAATTACTTTTTTCTTTCAATCCTGCCGGCAAAGATTTAAAAGAAAAATTACATCCCTCAATACTTATATCAACAATACTTATATCAGAAGAAATCTTAGTCGTATTAAAATAGACCTCTGCTTTACTGTTTGATTCTGGCATTACGCGCACATATTTTTGATCTGACGGCAGATATGGTATAAAAGAAAAATTATCCAAAACAACCATTTGTGTCTCAAAATTTACACTGACCATTTTGCATTTTAGTGCTTTTGTGAAAAGTTCGGATTCTATGACGGTTTTTTTATCTATATGTATGGCTCTTTGTTGTAGATATGTCGTCTTTATTTTGATTTGCTCAGCCGTCACTTCTTCAATAGTGCCAGTATTTGATATAGATAAGCCTTTATATGAGTTAAATAACCTGATTTTTGATTTGTTTCTCTTTAATACATGTAGAAGATTTATCATCTTTATCTTCTCTTCTTCCATGCTATCTTCTTTGGATAAATTTGAGTCATTCTCCTCTAGCATTCCAAGATCGGTTATATCATCAAATGAGAGTATATAGTAATCATCTTTATTTGGAATCCTGTTTGCCTTTAGAACGAAATGTCTATTTTTACCCTTGTCGTCTTTTATCTTGGCATTAAATAGTTTACCACTTTCGTCTTTGATTGTTTCAAGCCAGCTTGGTTGCCCTTTATCATATAAAAAATTTTCATGTGGCAACAAAAGGTGAGAAAATTTTCTGAAAAACTCTTTGAAAGATGTATTGTTTTTTTGAGAAAAAAATTCTAAACATTTTTTATTGACCGTTAGCACTTCATCTTTTTCTATCAATATAAGCATATTGTCTTGATATTCAAATGAATCAGCCGTATATCTCTCAAAAAGCTTTATATTTTTTTCGTCATTTATTTTATTTATCATCTCTATCAAAGAAGTTATCATAGCATCAAGAGGAATTGGTTTTTTTAGGTATTTGTCTATACCAACATCTATGGATTCTATAAGATACTCTTTTTCATCAAATGCTGAAGTAATTATAATTTTTACTTCTTTGTCTATATCTTTTATATTTTTCGCCATATCCAAACCATTCATCTTAGGCATTTTTATATCGGATATCACTATATTTGGGTAGTATTCTTTAAATAATTCCAAGCCTTCTTGTCCATCATTGGCAACGATAACATTTGCAAAAAATTTTTCAAATATTTTAGAAGCTTGTTTTTGAAGTCCAATATTATCTTCCACATATAAAAGAGTAAAATCTTTCGCAAGTTCCGCTAGTAGTTTATAGTTATTTTTCTTTTCCATTGATAGCTCCAAAAAGTTTCAGATTTATCTTCAAATATTATATCGACAAATTATAAAATTTTCGTAAAAATTGATATAATACATTGAAATTTTATATTTAGGAGAAGATTATGAAAAAACTATCGGCTATCGTGCTACTAGTAGGTATATTTTTGGCAAGCACTTTAAATGCAGGATACAATCAAGAAAGAAGAGTTCTGACTTCCACTAAAATACTACAAAATATTTTAAAAGCTCCAAAAACAGCAATAACGGAAAAACTACTCCATAACGCAAAAGCAATCGCCATTTTTCCAAATGTAGCAAAAGGTGCATTTTTATTAGGAGTGAGTAGTGGCAAAGGTATTCTCAGTATAAAAGATGCAAAAGGAAAATGGAGTAACCCTATATTTGTTAAATTAGGAAATTTAAGCTTGGGACTTCAAATAGGTTTAAAAACAACTGATCTCATTATGGTATTTAAAAATTACAGAAGTCTTGATGATTTGGCTGACGGCAAAGTAACGATAAGTGCGAATGCAGGAGCAGTAGCTATCTCAAAAGGCATACAAAACAGTGTAGAGACAGATGAAAAATTAACTTCTAGAATAACAAGTGCGGGTAAGAGCAACGGCATATATGCAGGTGCTTCGATCAGCGGAGGAAGCTTGACCGTGAGCAATAATGATGACTTTGACTATTATGATGATTTGATATATGTAAACGATATATTGGCACATGACAAAGTAAAAGACAAACCAGAATCAATAAAATTTATGCAAGTCCTAAATAGTCTGTAAGTTAGATATCTGTTGGATTTAAAAACAAAATTTTTATCATTTTTTAGAGAACTTTTTATATATCACCATAAATCTCTAGAATTTCGTGCAAAAGTATTTGCTTCTATGATTGCTTCCAATAAAAAAGAGGACAGTGTAGAATATGAAATTCTAAGAGAAGTTGCAAAAGAGATATATAAAGACCAATACAGAATTGATGTTTTGGCTGCAACAACAAAAGAGTATGTAGAAAAAATTATAAATATCAAAAGCCTAAACATTGACTCACTGATAAAAGATATAGATAGAGAAATCCGTAAAAATCCGAGATATATAACAAAAATAAACATAAGACACTTGAAAAAATTTCTCGTTACAATAAATCATACAGATGAAGAAACACACCTTTTGCAAATGAGAATCATAGAATACTTTAAAAATGAACTTAGGTATTACAACAGTAAAAAGGAAAAAAAGAAAAAGTTAAATACTTTTAGAAGACTGCAAAGGCTATAAATGTTTACTATTGAGCAAGAAAGTATGGAGTTGCTACTATTTATATATGGTTTGTCTTTTTTTGTTCTTGGCGTATCAGTTCTTTTTTCAAGACCAAAAGAGAGTGAATATTTTTTTGCTAAAAAGATTTGGCTTCTAGGTGTTTTTGCTATATCTCATGCCTTTGAAGATTGGATAGGGCTGTTTGAATATATTCATCCCGGCGTAAAATTTACTACTTTAAACTATCTGCAATCATTTTTGCTTCTTATATCATATATATTTCTTTTTGAATTTTCTCGCTTCATAATCAGGAAAAATTTTCTAAAACACAGCAAAAATAACAATAAACACTTAATATACAGATTTTATTATCCACCTGCAATTTATTCTTTTGCGACTTTAGGCTTGTTGTTTTTAGTATTTTTGCATCCCACGATTGGCGGTATAAATGCTGCTATCAGATACACATATGGCTTTTGGGGTGCTTTTATCTTAGGGGTTGGATTGTATTACTATGGAGATTCTCTTAAAAAAAGTCAAAGCATAAATCAATTAAAACTATATTTTAAAATAGCAGGCATGGCATTTATATTTTATGCTCTGTTTTCAGGAATAGTAGTTGATCAGATATCTTATTTTCCCGGCAATATAATAAATACAAAAACTTTTATAGATACATTTCACTTTCCTGTCCAGGCACTCCGCGGTCTTTGTGCTATTATCATAGCGGTAGCTTCTATAAAAGCTTTGAGTATTTTTAAATATGAGCTTATAGCAAAACTGAATGAATCATATGAAAATACAAAAAAATTCAGCTCAAATGCATCTCACCAAATCAAAACACCGTTAACGGCTCTAAGACTTCAGATACATGTAGCGCTTAAAAAAAATAAAGATATCAAAGAGTATAGAGACACTCTAAAATCTATAGACAACGAAATAGTTTATCTTCAAGATATGGTAGGTAATCTTCTTTTGTTAACCAGAATACAAAATATGAATATAAGAGATACTTTTCAAACAGTAAATCTTGACGGAATTTTACTGGAGATTTTTGAAGAATTCAGAGTGATTGCACAAAATAAGGGCGTTTTACTAGATATTGACAAACTTGACTACTCGCAAATCAAAGCGGAAGCGACATTGCTAAAAATCCTGCTTGCAAATCTCATAGACAATGCGATAAAATTTACTCCTTCTAAAAACAAAGTGACAATCTCTTTGGTGAAATCCGTACTAATCATAAATGATGAAGGCATAGGAATACCAAAAGATAAATTAAGTCTGATTTTTGATGAATTTTACAAAATAAACCAACCGGGGAAAGAGCATATAAAAGGGTACGGATTAGGTCTTTCTATGGTTAAAAAAATAATCGAGATTCATAAAGCTAAGATAAAAATAATCAGCAAACCTGATATCGGTACAAAAATAATAGTAAAATTTTAATTTATGAATCTATCCTAAAGCCATGCTTTCTTACGGTTTTGATGAGTTTTTGTTTATGTTCACTATCAACTTTGTGTCTAAGATGGTGCATATATACATTTATGATATTGCTACTAATATCATCATCATTTGCCCAAAGTGTATCTACGATAGTTTTAAGTTTAACAACTTTTCCTCTGTTTTGCACCAATAATTCTAGTATGCCATACTCTTTTGGAGTAAGTTCTATCACTTTGCCGGCTCTTGAAACTTCTCTTTTGCTCATATTTATCAAAAGATCTGCTATCACGATATCCGGACTGCTTTGGTAAGAGGCTCTTCGTATCAAAGCATTTACTCTTGCTAATAATTCTTCAAAATAAAACGGTTTTGGTATATAATCATCGGCACCGCTGTTTAGCCCTAATACCTTGTCTTCTATAAAAGTTTTTGCCGTTAGCATGATAATAGGAGTAGTAAAACCCGACTCCCTAATCTTTTTGCAAACTTCGATACCGTCTATGCCCGGAAGCATCCAATCTAAAATAATGACATCATAAGTATTTGTTTCCACAAGAGAAAGCCCATCTTCGCCATTGTATGCCAAATCTACAACAAAATCCTCTTCTTCAAAACCCTCTTTGGAATAATTTGCTATTTTTTTATCATCTTCTACTATTAAAATATTCATATGCTATATTAACAAAACTTAATAAAACTAAGCTAAAAGATTAAAAAAACTTAATTTAAACTTAAATAGACCTTAAAGCATTTGATTGTAAAATTTCATTATTAAACTTAAAAGGAGTTAAGATGAAAGGTAAATTTACAAAATTACTATTATCTGCAGCGGTCATTGGTTTATTTGCAGGCGTTGGTGCAAATGCAAAAAATATGAATGATCAGGTAGTGCCTACAAAGCACAACAAAAATATGACATTGGGTCAAATTGCTGAAATCACACCGGGCTTGGGAACCGTTATGATTGAGTATGGTCATAGATTTTACATCGCGTATTATGCAGCGAGAGTAGGAAACTGGGATTTGGCAGCATATGAAATCAAAGAACAAACAGAAATCCAAGAGGTTGGAGAAGTTACAAGACCAGGTCATGCCGATGAGCTAAAAGCATTTGAGCATACCTATCTTGATCCTATTCAGGCATCTATAAAAGCAAAGGACTGGAATGCCTTTACTGCAAATTATGCAGCTGCGGTTGATGGCTGCAATAACTGTCATGTAGGAACCGGTCACGGATTTATCAAGTATAGACTACCTACAAAAGCACCAGAATCAGTACCAAGTGTAGTTTGGTAGAAATTATTTAATCATAAATAACCGACTTTACTCATTATATATCACGCGTATAAGGGGTAAGGTTGGTTTGGGATAATTTATATTAATGGCAGAGAGGAAGGGATTCGAACCCTCGGTGAGTTGCCCCACACACGCTTTCCAAGCGTGCTCCTTAAGCCACTCGGACACCTCTCTACTTTGTAGGAGGAGAGTATATCTATTTTGGGCTTAGACAATCTTTACATATGACATCGAAAGTTATCGTATCATCTAATACTTTATCGCCTGTCAGCTCTTCTATTTTCTTTGACAAATCATCTGTTTTTATTTTGAAATCCTCAATTTTTCCACATTTTTTGCAAACAAGGTGCACATGTTTCTCTTTTTTGATTTCAAAATAATCTTTTTTGTTTGCAAGTTTTACCTCGCTTACTATCTCTTGATTTATCATATCATTTAGATTTCTATATATGGTAGAAAGAGAAAGTGTCGGAAACTTCTTACTTATGATTTTTTGTATATCTTCCAAAGTTGCGTGCCCGCACTCATCTAGGGTATCTAGGATACAAAGTCTTTGTGGTGTCGCTTTTAATTCATGATTTTTTAATAATTTTATATGTGACAAAATAATACCTTTTTTATTTATTATTAGCATAATAACATAAATAATAATTTTTTGCAAGTAATTAATATTATTTTAAGTAGCTTTATAATATAATTTCCTTGTTAATAAATATTTGCATTAAGGAATAGATAATGGCATGTGATTCAGATAGTATTGTTCCTGTAAAAGAACAAAAAATAGAAATAAAAAATGAAAACAACAAGGAGACAGAAAAAATGAGTTCATCAATGGTATTACAAAAAACACCAGAGTTTAAAATAGATGCGTATAACGCAAAAACAGGTCACTTTACAACAGTAAGCAGTGAAGATTATAAGGGGAAATGGCATGTAGTGTGTTTTTATCCTGCAGATTTTACTTTTGTTTGCCCAACTGAGATAGCTGCAATGAACGCAAAATACGATGAATTTCAAGAGTTGGGAGTTGAAATTCTTGCAATTTCAACTGATACAAAATTTTCACACAAAAGATTTGTGGAGACTGAGCCTTTATTAGAAGGATTGAAACTCACTATCGGTGCTGATCCAAAAGGTGATGTTACAAGAGCATTTGGTGTTATGATTGAGAGTGAAGGTATCGCGCTTAGAGGTAGATTCCTTATAAATCCTGATGGTGTTTGCGTTGCTCAAGAAGTTCAAGCTCCTTCAGTCGGCAGAAATGTAAATGAGTTCTTGAGACAAGTTAGAGCTTGGCAACATGCTACAAAAACAGGAGAAGTTTGTCCGGCAGGATGGAGAAAAGGCAAGAAGACTCTACCGGTAAATACTGATGTAGAAAAAATGACAGGCAGAGTAGGCGACTATATCACTATTGAAGAAATTCTTTCGTAAAAACTACAAAACCGGGGATTTATCTCCTCGGTTTTTGATATAATTTGATATGAAAAAACAATACAAGTATTTTTATATCCGATTAATAATCGGCATATCTTTTATATTGGCTATTTTAATAAGCAGTATATATAATGCCTTACACTAAGTACCTACTCAATAATATCCTAAGCACATTCCACCACCTAACTTTATCTTTTTTTCCAGTGGATACGGGCCAAAATACTTACATTTTTCTATATATAAGTGATAACTGTAATCCAACCCTAAATCATCATAAAATTTTTTTAAATTAACAAATTTTACTGTACGGATTTTGACAATATCCAAGATATCATAGATTTTGGAATCATTGCTTTTTGTCAGATGCGAAGAAGCAAGTCCTGTATATTTGCAAAAAGATTGTGCCTGAACATATCCATCAAGATTTGTACAATATTTAAGATAACTTATATATTTTTCAGGAATTGAATCCTTTTTGAGATACACAACTCTAGATCCATCATATTTTATGGCTTTCACACTTTTCCAAAATCTATAGGCATTTGATGATATACCGGCAAATTTTGCCAATTCCAAATTTAAAATATACCCTTCTAAAGTTGTTTTATGAGAAACTTTATCTATTATCATAATATTAACCAATTTTTTATATAATGATATCAAAAAAATTAAGGTTCTATGATGAAAACACAATGGCATGAAAAATACTCTCTACATGTAGAGAGTATTGACAATCAGCATAAGGAACTTTTTAGGTTAACTGCTTTGATAGAATCATTAGATGAAAAAACAACCAAAGTTGAAATAAAAAATATACTAAATAGCCTATTTGCCTATATGAGAGATCATTTTAAAGATGAAGAAAATTATATGAAAAATATAGGATACCCTCTTTTAAAAACTCATCATATTTTACACCAAGAAATAATAAAAGAATTTACAAATTTGATTAAGGAAAATCACTCTCTAGAGAGTCTTAAAGAGCAAATGAAAATCGCTACTAAAAAGTGGCTGATTGATCATATATTAGAAAATGATTTGAAGATTGAAAAGTGGCGTCGAGCAAACTCTTAGAAAAGTTTTAAAAGAAGTTGAGCTAGAAGAATTGCACTTACTAATGCCATCGGATATACTGCAGCGTATGAGATAGAAGGATAATCTGATTTTGAGATACTGTTTGCCATAGTAAGTGTCGGCGTTGAAGTCATACCGCCAGATAGCACTCCTAGTACATGTAGAAAATTCATTTTTAAAAATACTCTGCATATAAATGCTACTAAAAACAGTGAAAATATAAGAGAAAATAGTGCTATATAGATAGGCAAAATTCCATTTTTAGATAAACCTTCTAAAAGATATTTACCTGCATTTGTACCAATCGAAGCCATAAATATAAGTTGCCCTAAAGTTTTCATCATAGTATTTGAATGTGGGGATAACTGCCAAACTATCGGTCCTACTCTACCAAACCTACCCAATACCAAAGCAGTAATCAAAATACCGCCGACAAAACTGAGTTTTATAGTTCCGACAAACGGCAAACTAAATGGGATACTGCCTAAAATAATACCAAACACAATACCTAAAGAAATAGGTAAAAAATCAGCAGCAGGGTATTTTAAGAGGTCATTTCCAATGATATCAGTTATTCGCTCACTATATTTTTTAGGTGCAACAACATATAATTTATCTCCCAACATCAAAGCCAAAGACGGATGAGGGGTTATGTCTATCCCTGATCTCCTTACTTTTGTAACAACTGCACGAAGAGATTTTAACTCTTTTATACCCGCAATTTTTTTACCGACTATATCTTTAGAAGCAACAAGCAATCGCATAACAATCATATCATCATGAAACCTATATGCTTCTCCAATTTCATCGCCAAGCATAACACTCAGTGTTTCTAGCTGCTCTTTAGTGCCAGAAACTCTAACAATATCGTTATAATGCAACTGTTTGCAAGCATTTTCATCTAATTCACATTTATCTACTGCTTCTATCCTTTCAATGAGTGTTGAAGTTGTATTTTCAATTTGTGATTTTTTAATAGGGTGATGTTTAAAATTTTCATTTGTAATTCTAAAGTTTTTTGTGATTATAAGAGGGTATTTTGCCTTTTTTTCTTTTTCATAAGATTTTACTTCGTTTTCTAAATTTACTCTAAATATACTTGGCAAAAATCTGATAAATAAAATAGTAGCAAATATACTAAATGGGTACACAACACCGAAAATAACAGATATAATAGGGTCATTTTTCACTTCTATAGCAGCTGCGAGTGATGGAACACTCGTAAGAGAACCTGTAAATATACCGTCTATTATACTTTTACTCAAACCAAAATATGAGCCCAAGATGTATATACATGTAAAGATACTCAACAATAAAGAAATAGCGATAATATTGAGTTTAATTCCTTCATTTTTGATAGTCTCAAAAAATCCAGGACCTGATTGTAAACCTACTGCGTATATAAAAATAGCCAAACCAAATAATTTAAAATTATCAGATATAACCATCCCAAAATGCCCGGCGATTAGAGCGACTAAAAGCATGGCTGTTATATCTAGAGAAAATCCTCTTATTTTTATATTGCCCAAGATATAACCGATAGATATGATCAAAAAAAGATAAAAAATTTCGCTATGTAGCACTATATATCCCAATAATTTTTGTGAATTATACTCTATAAAACTTTTGTTTAAGTAAAATTAGATATAATTTTATCCGCTCTCCTTTAGACCTGTGCAATATTTTCTAAGAACAATGCTTCAGGGTGGGAACACAGCAGAGCACTCTTTTAAAGTGTGTGCCGCAGTAATCTGAAGGAGGGTTTGTTAATTTTCTACAAACTTTTCTATCTCTTTTGCTAAATTATACAAATTTACTTATCCGTTTTGTGATTTTTCTTTTAATGCCTCTAGTATATGAGCTTTACCCTGAACTAACTCTTTGGATTTAACTCCATGTGAGATTGAAAGAGATGCTTCAATAAAGGCAGATAATCTATCACAATTCTTAAGCGCAATTCCATCTATCGCACAATATTTATTTTCATTGTATTTACCAATATTTTCTACAACTTTTATATCCCCGTTATCAATGATTTTATCTAAAAATTCATTTTTTTGCCATCATATAAGCCGAGTATATATTTAAAATCTTTTAAAAAATTAGCTGGAATATATGGAAATATTTTATCATCCATCACTTTTATCTCGTACTCGCTTATGATATCATCTAGCCCGCTGACAGAATATTTAACCGGTGAAATAATGTCTCTTGTAAGGGCTTCGGGTAAATCATGAAACAGGGCGCAATAAAAGTTATTTTCGATTCTTTTATCACAAGCGCCTACATGTAAAGAGTAAAAATATCCCAATATTGCAACTATAAGCATATGTCCCAATACAGAAGTCTCAGGGACTCTTGGGGTTTGTGCCCATCTTTTTTGAAATCTGAGCCTTCCACTTAAATCTATAATTTTTGAAATCTTTTTATTTAAAGCTATTTTTCTGACACTAACCAACTCATAATAATCTTCTATCTCTTCATCAACCGCTTCTTTTACATCATCAATTCCACTCAAAAACTGGCTGGTTTGATACACGATAGAAAATTCCCATTTTGTAGAGAGATATGAAGCAGCTTTTAGTATAAATCTCTCTTTTTTATACATATTTAAATCTTTTAGATATTCTTCAAATCTTTCTAAAAATTTACCGCCTTGTATATCTGAAATTGAATCTGATAATTTTGATAATACCCACTCATTTATCTCTTTTTCTTTAAGTTGGAGTGCTTTTCTGAAAACATCAGGTCTGATATCTGTAACCACCACTCTTCTTAAAAATTCAAAAATTCCGGCTTCTATGAGATGCACCATATTTATATCTTTTTCCATATTTGCCATAAAATAAGCAATTATAAACTTGTGTGCCTGCTTGTCTAATTCAACTAATTCTACCATTCTTGGATAGTCATTCCACCTCTGTATCGAAGCTGCTGCGAAAAGTTGCTCTATAAGTTTAGGATTTAACATTTATTTTATCCGAATCAATCTCAATCGTTGTGTGAACATTGCCTCTTGGATTAAAATCAGCAAATACCTTGAGCCATTTTGGCTTAAGGCGTGTAAAAAGTGTATCATATATCTCATTTGCACTGTCTTCGTGTGAAATATTTCTATTCATAAAACTATTGATATACAATTTTATAGCTTTTAGCTCAACTACTAGCTCATTTGGAGTATATTCTATATAAATAGTTGCAAAGTCAGGATATCCGCTTCTTGGGCATAAACAGACAAATTCAGGCAGTGTAATTTTTATAATATAATCTTTTTTATGTTTATTTGGCCATATTTCCAAATCTTTATCTATATCAAACTCTTTTATCTCTTTTTCACCGTATCTCATATTTTCTCCGTTAATTGGTTGATGTTTTTAGGCTTTGATACATAAAAACCTTGTATATATGTAGGGTTTATCTCTTTCATATCATCATATAATTTTTCTTTATCAATAAATTTAATCATACTCTTTACATGTAAACTGTTGCATAGGTCTATCAAATTTATTAGTATTTTTTTATACTTTTCATTTTTATAATACTTTGTATATTGTATATCAAACTTTACAAAATCTATCGGTAGATTTTTAAGATATTCAATTGAGCAATTATCCCCGCCAAAATTATCAAGGGCAATTTTGAAACCGGCTTTTTTGTACTGCAAAAGGATTTCATTAAATCTTTTGATATCTTCATAAGCATTTTTTTCATTTATTTCTAAAATAATATTTTCCATTTTTATATTTTTTTGATAAAAAATTTCTCTAAGATATAGTCTAAAATCATTGTCTCTTAAAGATACGGCTGAAACATTTATACTAAAATATCTGTCATTTCCTTTATAATTTTCTATCTCTTCTAAAAAATAATCAAAAAGTTTTTTATCAAAAAGTTTTTCAAAACCACCAAAATTTATAGCCTTTTGAGCTTGTCTTTTTGATAAAAGTCCATAATTTTTAGAGTAAATTTTAACTAAAACTTCAAATATTTCTATTTCTGATGTTTTCAAATTTAAACTTGGTTGGTATTTTAAAAGAAATTTCTTGTTTTTTATAGCATCAAATATAATTTTTTCAAATTCATTTGGTTTTATATTTAAAATATCAGTTCCACTATCATTTTCCAAACTGAGTAAATCAAAAAGTTTTTTAACAATATTTTCTACTTTGGTATCATAGCTAGATTCAATAAGTGAAAAATCAACTTTTACTTCTATATCATTTATGCCTATATTTTTTAACTCTTTTGAAAACATTGTTAGAAAATGTTTTAACTCTTTTTTTTTATGATTTATTATGAGTAAAAAACTAGCTCCTGAATATCTTCCTATCGGTATATTTTTAAAATTATAGTTTTCAAAAAAATTATTAATTCTACTTGAAAACTCTCTTAATAAAATATCAGCATTATTCACGCTATATCTTTCATTTATATCAAATATATTTTCTATATTTAAAAGAATAATAACAGAATTATTTTTCTTCAAAATCTCTTTTTGTATTAAATTTAATATCTCTTTTCTGTTAAATGTTCTAGTAGTTTTGTCTAAAAGTGATGTTTTAAACCCATTATATATAAGATAAAAAATATAATAAGTATAAATTGGGATTAAAATAGTCAGTAAAATTATAGAGTATAAATTGGTATTTTCTAAACTAAATGTCAATGAAATATAGAGAATCAAAACAAGAAAAGGAAAAGAGATTTTTAATGCAATTAAAAACCTGTTACATCTCTCTTTTGATTCAGAATGAAGCATTATAAATTATACATCCAAATGTTTTACATCTTTTGCATGAGCTTGAATATAATTTCTTCTAGGCTCAACTTCATCTCCCATAAAAAGTGAAAAAGTTTCACTTGCAATTTCAAAATTATCTGCATTTACTTTTAAAAGTCTTCTATTTTCAGGGTTCATTGTAGTTTCCCAAAGTTGTTCAGGATTCATTTCACCTAAACCTTTATATCTTTGTATATAAGCACCTTTTCTAGCATATTTTTCTATTTGGTTTAAAAGTTCAACCGGATCCCTACCTCCAAAATCCAAATCTCTTTCAATAATCTTAGATCTTATATATAACGCCTCTTCATATAATGGATTTGTAAAAAAATCATCATTTAGACGCAACTCTTCAAGCCCATCATTTGTTTGTATATAAAGATGAATATTTTCATCATCTACGCTTTTGTTTAGAATATTATAACCTATTTCTTTTATATATTTTTCTATCTCTTTAAACATAGATTTATTGTCTAAAGAGATAATATCCGGATTTTCAATCAAAAATCTTATGATTTTAATCACAGAATATCTTTTTTCTAACTCTTTTAAAATACTTCTGTATGCTGCTACAATTTTAAAGAAATCAATTAAATCATTTTTACCTATTCCTTCAAAATCCATACTATCAATTCCATTTTCTATCAAAAGAGTGTTTAATTCACTATCATCCTTTAAATAAATCTCTTTTTTACCTTTTTTATATCTATAAAGAGGTGGCTGAGCCAAATATACATATCCTTTTTCCACAACTGGTCTCAAAAATCTAAATAAAAATGTCAAAAGTAGTGTTTGAATATGACTTCCATCGACATCAGCATCTGTCATAATGATGAGTTTATGATATCTCAGTTTATCTTCGTTTAACTCTTCTCCAATTCCACATCCAAGAGCTGTAATCATATTTTTAATTTCTTCAGATTTTAAAATCTTATCAATTCTACTTTTTTCAACATTTAAAATTTTACCTTTAAGTGGCAAGATTGCTTGAAAAACCCTATCTCTTCCTTGTTTAGCACTTCCGCCCGCACTGTCACCTTCCACGAGATAAAGCTCACATATACTTGCATCTTTACTCTGACAATCAGCCAATTTTCCAGGAAGTGTACCAATACTCATAGAGTCTTTTCTTCTTGTTAAATCTCTGGCTTTTTTAGCAGCTTCTCTTCCTCTGGCTGCTCCTATTGCTTTATTCATAATGGCTTTTGCTTCGATAGGGTTTTCTTCAAAATATTTTACCAATTTTTCAAAAGTAAGTCTTTGAACTATCGGTTTTACATATGTATTTCCAAGTTTGCCTTTTGTTTGACCTTCAAATTGTGGCTCAGGAACCTTCACACTTACAACTGTAATCAAACCTTCTCTTACATCATCACCTGTAACTTTTATATCTTTTTCACGAGCTGCTGCATTTGTATTTATATAATTAACTATAGCTCTTGTAAGTCCAGCTCTAAAACCACTTTCATGAGTTCCGCCTTCGGGAGTTTTTATATTATTTACAAAAGACAGAAGCGTTTCACTATAGCTAGAATTATACATAAGAGCAATATCTACTTCTACACCGTTTACTGTATCATTAAAACCCCAAGGAAAAGATACTTGATCTTTTGTATTTATATCTGTTACAAATTGTTTTAAACCACCTTCAAAATGAAATATATCGCTTCTTCCATCTCTATTATCTTTAAATTCAATCGTTACTTTTGGATTTAAATATGCAATTTCACGAAATCTTTTAGCTAAAGTATCATAAACAAAATCTGTAGTTTCAAAGATAGTATTATCTGCCCAAAATTCTATAGTTGTACCTTTTTTTCTACTATTTTTTACAATTTTCAAATCAGTTTGGGGAATTCCACATGAAAATTCTTGTCTAAACTCTTTTCCTTCTCTATTTATTGTAGCCACAAGTTTAGAAGATAGTGCATTTACAACAGAAACTCCAACTCCATGAAGTCCTCCACTAACTTTATATGTATCTTTATCAAACTTTCCACCAGCATGCAAAACAGTTAAAACAACAGTAGCAGCTGAGATTTTTTCAGTAGGATGCATACCAACGGGAATTCCTCTACCATTATCTGAGATGATTGCAGAATTATCATTTGTAAGTTCAACAGTAATTTTGTCACAGTATCCTGCCATTGCTTCATCTATAGAGTTATCTACTACTTCATATATGAGATGATGAAGACCATTTATATTTGTATCTCCTATATACATCCCTGGTCTTTTTCTAACTGCTTCAAGACCTTTTAATACTTTTATATTCGATGCACCGTATTCGCTCATTAAATTCTCCCTATATCATTATTGGCATAACTATTGTTATAAAATTTTCATCTTCTAGTGTAAATGGTAGTGAACTATCATTAAATCCTAGTGTAAAATCATTGTTTTCAATATTTGATAAAAAATCTATCAAATATCTACTGTTTGTAGCAAGATAGATATCATTATCTAATCCTGTTATATATTCTATCTCTGTTTTTGCTTCTATATTTTCTTCATTTAAACTTTCAAATACTATTTTATCACTTTTAAAAGTGATTTTCATTTCATTTGATATGATTGAAATTTGTTTTACTGCTTCTACTATTTTATTTCTATTTAAGAGCAATCTAAAGTTTTTCTCTTTTGGAATAATTCTTTCATAATCTGGAAATTTTCCATTTATGAGTTTTGTAAAAAATTGAAAGTTTGATGATTTAGCTATTAGAGTATTTTCATCATAAAAAATTTCTATCTCATCAAAGAAAAGTTTTTGTATTTCACCTATTGCTTTTTTGGTATTATTAAGGAAAAATTATCTCCTGTATTGTTTTCAAGTTTTACGATAGCTAGTCTTCTAGTATCAGTAGAAACTAAATTAATAAAATTATTTTTGATATCAATTAAAGCACCATTTAATTCAAATTTTGGATTATTATTATCAATTGCCGGAGCAATTTTTTTGATAGATCTGACAAATAAAGAACTGTTTATATTAAATTTTGATTTATCATCAATATTCGGAAATAAAGGAAATTCATTTGGATTAAACATCGGAAGCTTAAATTTTGAACTATTTTGCTTGATATATATATTATCATTTATGGTTTCAAGCACAACTTCATCATCTTTTAAAATTTTTATGATATCCAATAATTTTTTGCCATTCGCAGTAGCAGTACCATGATCAAGTATCTTAACATTTTTACTATTATAGCTGAGACCTATTTCAAAATCTGTTGCTTTTATTATTAATTCATCTTCTATTACATTTATTAAAATATGGGATGTAATTTGGCTTAAATCTTTTTTCTCTAAATATGGCTGTGTGTTTATAAGTATTGTTTCCAATACACCTTTATTTATTGAAACTTTCATCAAATCTCCTTTTTATTTTTAAAATAAATATAGTAGAAGTAGTAGTTTAGAATGAATAAGTGAAAATAGGTTTTAAAAGCCTAAAAAATAGGAAAAATAGATATGAATAAAAAATATTAGTTTTTCATATCTATTCACATATTTTCAATAAACTTCTTATTTAATCCTCTTTACCTTTTACTAAAATTTTATTTTTAAGTTCTTCTACTCTTAATTTAAATGTTTCATTTGTTTCTATTAATTCATTTATTTTTTTCATATTGTGCGAAACTGCTGAATAATCTTTCATGCCAAAAAATGATGCAAGCGATACCATAGAATTTTGTGTAAGTGTCCTTGCTAGGTAGATTCCTACTCTTCTTGCTTCTACTATATTTTTATTTCTTTTTTTAGATTTTATTTCACTTGGTTTTATATTTAATTCTCTTGAAATTACTTTTACAATATCTTCTAAAGTGATATTTTTCTTTTTCTCTTTAATCTGTGCTTTTATAACATTTTTTGCAAAATCAATAGTTATCTCTTGTCTCATCAAAGTAGCATATGCATTTAAATTTATAATAGCACCTTCTATCTCTCTTATATTATCGCCCATATTTGCTGCGATAAAATTTGTCACATCATTATTTAAATTAATCCCATCTAATTCACATTTCTTTTTAATAATAGCTATCTTTGTTTCTAATTCAGGTATGCCTATATCTGCAATTGTGCCCCACTCAAATCTACTTTTTAATCTTTCTTCTAAGCCATTTATCATTTTAGGTGGTTTATCAGAAGTTAATACAATCTGTTTTCCCGCAGCATGAAGTTCATTGAAGGTATGAAAAAATTCTTCTTGAGTTTGAATTTTATTTGATAAAAATTGTGTATCATCTATGAGCAAAATATCACAACTTCTATATTTTTCTCTAAATCTATCCATCGTTTGATTTTTTAAATTATAAGTAAAATCATTCATAAATTGCTCAATTGTAGCATAAATAACATTTTTACCTAAAGATTGTGAATAGTTTCCGATAGCATGTATTAGATGTGTTTTTCCAAGTCCAGTTGGACCATAAATAAACACAGGATTATAAACAACGCCTGGTTTTTTTGCTACTGATTTTGCTATAGAATAAGCAAATTGGTTTGAGCTTCCTACAACAAAGCTATCAAATGTATATGAAGGGTTCAATATTGTATTTATGTTGGGTTTATTTTTTTCATAAATATCTGTTTTTTGTGCCATTTTTAGATTATTTGTTAATTTATCTTTCAAAGTTATTTTTATATCAGGCTTAATTCCAGTTTTGACTTCAAAAAGATGAGCCAATTTTTTACTATATTTTGTTTTGATCCAATTTTGTATCAAAATATTTGGAGTTGTAAAAACTTTTTGATCAGAATGAGAGTTTTTTTCATCAAATGCTAATTGTTTAATATAGCGATTATATTCTTGTTCAGATATTTCATTTTTTAAAAGTTCTAATACATTATCTGCTAACAAAAATACCCCTTAACATTATATGGACTTATTTTACCTAAAATAATATTAGTTATATGTTAATTCAAAAGAAGAAATGTTAAAATGTTTAAAGAGATAATAAAAAATAATGTGAAATACTTTTTCACTATATGAATAAGTATGTGAAAAAAGGCAGTAAAATGACTATTTTAGGGATAGATCCCGGTACTAAAAATTGTGGATATGCAATAATAACAAAAGATAAAAATGGAACAAAATTGGTTGAAGCCGGACTTATAAAAATCAAAGAAAAAATTCTTCAACACCAGATAGTTGAACTTGTTGAGGGTCTTGATATTATCTTTAAAAATCATAAAATCGATGAAGTTGTTATTGAAGATATATTTTTTGCATATAATCCTAAAACAGTGCTTAAACTAGCGCAGTTTAGGGGAGCTCTTAGTCTAAAGATACTTCAAATTATAGGAAATTTTCACGAATTTACACCTCTTCAAGTCAAAAAAGCAGTGACGGGAAACGGTAAGGCAAAAAAGGAACAGGTGGCATTTATGGTGAAGCGAATTTTAGGTATAAAAAAGGAGATAAAACCTCTTGATATAACCGATGCCATAGCCATAGCTTTAACTTATGCAAACACTATCAGAGTTTCTCACATGTAAAAAGATACTGATGCTCAAATGGTAGGCTTTCATAGAGTTTATGAGCTAATTCTTGTATCTCCCAAAGAGCAGATTTACTACTTCTTAGAGTTAAAAAGTTTTGTAAACTTCTTGCATTTATAGTCCAAGTGAGCTCAGTCTTATAACTTTCAGGAAGACAATATTTTGCTTTGTCATTGCTGATGCCTTCTTTTAAAATCAATCTTAAATTTTCAAGTGCAATGATGCTCATCTCATTTACTTTTTCATTATCAGTCATAACAAGATATTTACGGGCTTTTTCAAAGTCTCTACATGTAAAGCTCTCTTCGCCTTTTAACTCTTTTAGGGTATATCTTGTGCTTTTAACTGAGAGCGAGGCAATTCTATGTCTTGCAAGCTCTTGGAGCAATGCTCTGCTGATACCTTGGATATAAAATGTATATACTAAGTGTTCTAGTGTTGAAGCATGTTTAAATTTGTTACCGACCCTGTCTATGAGTTCTTTGTCTTTTTCGCCACCATTGTCACTTTTGTCGAAACTCTGCCAACAGGTTCGAATGGCACTTGCACAAACTGCTAATGATGTATGTTGTAGTAAAGTAATTTTCATAATAAGCCCCAAAATTTATTGAGGCTTATTATATCTAAATTATTGTTTTAGTTGAAGAAGAGTGTTTAGAATTTGATCACTTGTTGTGATTGTTTTAGAGTTTGCCTGAAAACCTCTTTGAATTATTATAAGTTTTGTAAGTGAGCGAGATAAATCAACATTACTCATCTCTAGAGCGCTCGCTTGTATAAAACCTCTTCCTCCTACTGCGGCTTGACCGATTATAGGATCACCGGAGTTCGATGTTTGTATAAAAGCATTTCCACCATCACTTTCAAGGGCATTATTATTTGTAAATTTTGCCATTGAAACTTGAGCTAATCCAAAACTTCTACCATTTGTAAATGTTCCAATTAATGTTCCTGTTTCATCAACTCTAATTCCACTTAAATCACCGCCTGGAAAACCATCTTGACTAATTCCGGATGTATTTGAAGTAGAATCAAAACTGGTCATTCCGTCAAATGCACCGGCTGTTCCAAATTGTAAATTTATATTTTGATTTGGAGATGAGCCGTTATTTGCAGTATATGTTATATTTGATGGAGTAAAAGATGAAAGTGAACCATCACTGTTAAAACTTATCTGCCCGGTTACTATATTTTTAGGAGCAAGACCACCATTTATGTCTCCTGGTTCAGGAACAGAAAGCACTACGCCCCATTGTGTACCGCCATCAGCTGTAAAACCTGTTTTTTTAAACTCAAATCTTACTGTATGTTTTGTTCCGAGAGAATCATAAATATCTATACTTGAAGCATGACTAGCAGAGTATATACCCTGTGAAATTCTGAGAGTATTTCCAGAAGGCAAATTTCCTTGTAGAGCTGATAAAGATGTTGTAAATTTTGAATTTTCACTGATGTTATTTGCCAGATTTGTATATGATGTTATTTTTAAAGCCATATCATGATCATCTTGATTTCCATCGGCATCTGCATCTCCAGTAGGATTTTTTATTTGAAATTGCCCTAAATCATTTACCTCTACTAAAACACCATCGTTTGAATCTGCACTACTTGCTTCTCCTGCATCATTACTACTGTCATAATTAGTATTGACTCTTGCATCATGTTGCATAGCATTTCTCAAATCTTCTGTAGTAGTAAAAGTTCTTGATGATAGAGGATTATTAGCAGCGGGGACACCTTGTACCGGTGCAGCACCACTTGTTGCATATTGATAATAAAATGCAGTATAAACTTCTTTTGCGTTTAAGCCTGTATTATCAGTGCCTCCTATATCTAAATTTATATTTTTAGTAGATTCTGTTGTTCCTGAGGCATTATTATTTCTCAAGGTAATGTCAGCTCCATTTACTGTAGCCTCTACTCCTGTTAATGAACTTTTTTGATTGATTATTGTGGCTATTTGTTGAGCATTTTCAGCAGCTGTTGCACCTCCGGCTGTTGTGCCAGATATTGTTGTTCCATTAAGAGTTAAATCCACAGTTGAAGGACCGGTAGATGTAATTGTTTGCTTATTTACGGCATCTGTATAGCTAACCCACAAACCTTGACCACCTTGAATATTAAAAGCCTCTCCTGAAGCATTAAAAAGTACGCCAAAATCTATAGATCTCTCATATAGTGATTTGTCACCATTAAATATATCGCTGCCAAGGTCATTTTCATTATGTGATTCATTGGCGTCCACAACGCCATTTCCATTTAAATCTACGGCATTATTTAAGCTATCCAATGTATAAATAGGGGTTTTATTTACAATACTGTTACCGGAATTTAAATTAGCTTTTAAAGTGATATAACTAGTATCATTTGCAGGAGTTGTCAAGCCTGGCGGGATTGTTATATTTTGTATAGGAGTTGTAGAATCAATAACACCAGTTTGTTCATCTCTAACCCATCCTTGAGTTATATATCCATTGCTGTCAGTAAAGTTTCCTCTCGCATCAAAAACAAAATCACCATTTCTGGTGTATTTATATGTTTTTCCACCATCAGGTGAGACTACAAAAAAGCCATCACCTTGTATTGCCAAGTCAGTATTTTTATCTGTTGTTTGGACTGAGCCTTGCTTAAAAATCTTAGTGATAGAGCTAACCTGCGTACCTAATCCGACTTGCATAGGGTTTTTACCACCTAGCTCTCCTTGCGGAGCTGTTGCTATCTTTGATGTTTGGCTAAGCATATCTGAAAAGTTTGCCCTAGAGTATTTAAAACCGGCAGTATTTACATTTGCTATGTTGTTGCCTTCTACATCTAGTGCTATTTGGTGTGATTGAAGACCAGAAACTCCGGCCCATAAAGATCTTAACATTTTATATCCTTTTTGTTTAACTGTCATATCTTATATAAGTAAAACTCATATAAAATTTACGCCCTACTAAAATACAACTTTTGATTGTATCGTTTCAACTGTTTTATACTAAATATTGTGACCACTGTCACAAATTGTCAATGTTTTATTTTTCAAGCAAAAACTATTCCTACTTTTTCATATTAATTGCATTTTGAATCATTTGGTCACTCGTAGTGATGCTTTTTGCATTTGCCCCATAAGTTCTTTGAGCTAGAATTAATTCACTCATGGCAATTGTTAAATCAGTATTGCTGCTTTCAAGTTTTTGAGAATAAATTTTCGCTCCAAGCATTGGATTTCCGTTTGCATCTGTGTAAAAAATAGGTTTTCCGCTGTTAATAGATGCTCTCAAAAGAGAAGAATTTACTTTTTCCAATCCTTGGTCATTTTGAAAATGATACAAGGCTATTTTTGCTATAGGTGTACTTCTCCCGTTTGTAAATTCTGCTATTATATTTCCTTCCTCATCTACACCATAATTTTTTAATAAACCATACTCAAATCCATCATGTTGTTCGCTTCTGGATTTATCAAAATTTGCACTTGATTCAAAACCGTCATAGCTGTTTGGTGTACCTACATTTATATTTAAAGGAGTTCCACTGTTAGACATCGTGGGAACATTTGCACTTAATAATTCTCCTGTACTCGAAAAATTTAAAGTTGCATTTTTTGAGTCAACAATAGTATAAACTTTCTAAGCACTTTTATTTACCTGATAAAGAGCAGGATCATATGTTGTGTTAGGATCATATTTTTCATAAAAAGATAATATTTTTACGACTCCATCCCATGTGGTACCACTAATTTGCTGAGGAATTCTTTTTGTGTAAGTCATATCCAATATGTCTTTATTTCCAGTCGGAGATATTATGCCTGAACTAAAATGTTCAACATTTGCAATTTCGTCTCCATTTGCATCTTTTAATATTTGAGGATTTAAATTTGCCTGATATGATATATTTGTAGTGGGAGTTGGAGGATAGTAAAGTATTGTAGGAAGATTTACTTTTGTTTGAGATGCCACAGCTCCAAGCGGTATTTCTGATATTTCAGATATCGCTTTTGGCTCAGTAGTTTCAGGAACTTTTCCACTATAGTATTTTCCGATATCATCTGATATATTTTGCGGTAAAGTTGTCGGAGATATATTATTACCGCTAGTTGCCAATAGATAATTTCCATTTGGATCTACCAAATCACCATTTTCATCTATATTAAATATACCGGCTCGAGTATAATATGTGTTTTGTTGTTGACCTTGCACGCCAAACCATCCGTTTCCGCCAATTGCTAAATCAAAAGTATTGTCAGTATTTTGCAGTACTCCTTGAGTCATGTTTAAAGTGGCTTGAGTTTTTCTAACGCCCAATCCGCTGTCATTTGCTGTCGCATCAAAATAATTATCTGTTAGTGTAGTTGAAAAAACAGTTGAAAATTCTGGTGCATTGCTTCTTTTGTAACCAACAGTACTGATATTTGATATATTATTTGAGATGCTATCTAAATAATATTGGTCACTTATAATACCGCTTACGCCATTATAAAAAGATGTATTCATAAATCAACCTTCTTAATAAAATTCAGTAATTTGTTCCATAGGAACATAAGAAGATCCTAATTTCATTTGTGGTTTTCCATCTTCATATCTTACGGATTCAACTGGATAAACTCCTGTTTGAGTCTTTAATTTATTGCCATCAACATCTGTATAATTAACACTTACCCTGTATTTACCCTGGTCAACTTTTTTCCCACTATTATTTAGGCCATCCCACTGAAAAGAGAGAATTCCGCTTTTTCCTTCTTGAGAACTTAAAGGTACTGTTCTTATCGTATGCCCTTTTGTATCTGAAATAGTAAGAGTTCCGTCTTTAATCTCTTTTCCAAAATATACTTCAAATTTTGCACTCTCTTTTTCCGGCAGTGTTATGTCATTTGTTCCTAAACTTGCCATTTTACCTATGGCGGCAAGAGCTCCCATATCCATATTATTATTTAATCTTTTTACCAAATCTTCCATAGTCTTGTTTGTATTGTCTGCTGATTCAAGAGTTGCAAGTTGAGAAGTTTGTGTAAGTATTTTATCTGTATCCATGGGATCTGTAGGATCTTGATACTGGAGTTCTATTAAAAGCAGTTTCATAAAAGAATCTTTATCTAAAACACCGTTTGGATTTTGAGTAACACTGCTGTCTGTTTTAGTGAATGAATTTGTGATTGCCGAGGTTGCCATTTTTTATCCTTTATATATATCTTGGCACTATAAGTTCTACAGTGCTTTCATAGTTTTCTTGATTATTAAACTCCTCAAAAGAGTTTTTACTGTTTTTTCTATTTTGCTGATTTTGACCTGAATTTTTTCCTTGATCAGAAAAATTCATTTCTAAGTTTGTAAAGCCCATATTTACAAGAGAATTTTTAAATTCTGCTTGATTTTGCGTGAAAAGCGACATTGTGTTTGTGTTGGATACAATATTTACATGTAAGTTGTTTCCTCTATGTATAAGCGTAACTTCTACTTCACCCAAATTTTTAGGATTTAGTGCCATTTTAACCTTCATAATAGGCGGTTTATAATTTTCCATTTTTTCTTTTAAATTGTTTGAAAAATGGTTTAAACTGCTTTTTGTTTCAACATTTTTATTTGGTTTAAAAGTGTCAGCTTTTATTGTATTTTTAAACTCTTGTTTGTGTGATATTGGTTCATTTTTTATATCTTTTGTATTTTCTATATCAGTTTTATCATCAGTGAGTAGAGTCTCTATATTATTTATATTTTGAGCGTTTGAGCTTTTTTGTGTTTTTACTTTGTGGATCAGCCTATCTTTTAAATTTTTGTTAATTTTCGTTTTTTCTTGTTTGATTTCGCCTATTATTGTTTTATCAGAGAGAGTCTCATCGTTTTTCACTATTTTTTTGAGATATACTCTTTTTTATTTATTTCTATATTCATGACTTCTTTTGAAGAAGTTTTTATAGACTTTTCTTCTTTTTGTATAATATGGGAAGATTCCTTAAGTTGTTTGTCTATTATTTTGTCTTTACTGGTTTTGTTCTTTTGAGTATATTGTTTATCACCTTTGATATATTGCTCAACTTTAGTTTTTTTATCTTCTTCAATATTTTTTATTATAACTTTTTTTGTGTTTTCATCTACATCTTTTAAAAGTGATTGTAATATATTTTTAGGCTGTTTACTGTTTTGTTTGTCCGGCAAGTTTTGAATTAGCTTTTCTATAATTATATGCTTCTTATTTTTTGTTATGGTTGTATTTTGTTTATTTTGTGTATAATCTGTATTAGGCGTTTTGATTTCGAAAAATTTTTGTGAATCCAGTTTTGGAAAATCTTTTTTTAAAGATTTTATATCTTCTTTTGTGAGCTTTATATCTTTTAAACCTAGGTTATATTTTTTGGATAATTTAAATATATCATCCAGACTTTTGGCATTTTTAAATTCATGTAAAACGGATTTTTCATTTAAAATCTTGTCAAGTTTATTAGAAAATTTTGGAAAAGAAACTTGGTCATCACTTCCTTTTAGCATGGTCATTATATTAAGAATTTCTCCAAGTAAAAGTTCATTTGAGGATTTTAGTTTTTCATTTTTGATTGATGTTTTTGCGGAAGATACAATATCAGCAGGGATTTTTATATCTTCTTTTATTGATTTGTTTGAGCGATTTTTTATTTGGCTAAAAAGAATAGATATAAAATCTTGTGTATTAATTTTAGAGTCAGTTTTATCATTAATTGTCTTATCCTCTTTTGATAAGTTGATTGTCTTTGGACTGTTGCTGATAAGTGTCATGAGACTGTTCATACTTTTACCTTAGAAATTTATCTTTATCAATTAAAGCAATTACTATTCCACACAAGTGCAAAAAATATGTTTTATCTTTTTCAAGAAAAATTAGGGTATAATGCAATCCTTATATAAAAGAGATAAATCAGTAGAAATTTTGCAAGAGTTTAGAAATATTGCAGTGATTGCACATGTCGATCACGGGAAGACTACTTTGGTAGATGAATTATTAAAGCAATCAGGAACATTTACAGAGCATCAAAAAATTGATGAGAGAGTTATGGACAGTAACGATTTGGAAAAGGAAAGAGGCATCACTATTCTTTCTAAAAATACAGCCATTCATTACAAAAATTCTAAGATAAATATCATAGACACTCCGGGTCACGCTGATTTTGGCGGTGAGGTTGAGAGGGTTTTAAAGATGGTTGACGGTGTTTTGCTTTTGGTGGATGCTCAAGAAGGAGTAATGCCTCAAACAAAATTTGTGCTAAAAAAAGCATTGACATTGGGCTTGAAACCGATTGTCGTGATAAATAAAATAGACAAGCCAGCAGCTGATCCCGAAAGAGTAGTGGATGAAGTTTTTGACCTGCTTGTAGCACTTGATGCAAATGATGAACAGTTAGAATTTCCTGTAGTTTATGCGGCTGCAAAAGAGGGTTATGCAAAACTTGATATGGATGATGAAAACAAAAATCTAATACCACTTTTTGAAACAATTTTAGATTTCGTTCCTTTACCGACAGGATCAATTGAAAATCCTTTGCAACTGCAGGTATTTACGCTTGATTATGATAATTATGTGGGAAAAATAGGAATAGCTAGAATATTTAACGGCACTATCAAAAAGAATCAAAATGTTATGCTAGCAAAAGCAAATGGAGAAACACTCAAAGGAAGAATTTCCAAACTTATAGGCTTCAAGGGACTCGAACGAATTGATATAGATGAAGCAATAAGCGGAGATATAGTTGCAATTGCAGGTTTTGAAGCTTTGGATGTCGGTGATAGCGTAGTTGATCCAAATAATCCTATGCCTCTTGATCCGCTTCACATAGAAGAACCGACACTTTCAGTTGTGTTTGCCGTAAATAACTCGCCATTTGCCGGTCTAGAAGGCAAATATGTAACTTCAAACAAGATAGATGAAAGACTTGAAGCTGAGATGAAAACAAATATTGCTATGAAGTATGAAAATACAGGCGAGGGACAATTTAAGGTTTCAGGTCGTGGCGAGCTTCAAATCACAATTTTGGCTGAAAACATGAGAAGGGAAGGTTTTGAATTTTCTCTTGGTCGTCCCGAAGTTATCATCAAAGAGGAAAATGGAGTTAAAATGGAGCCTTATGAGCATTTGGTGATAGATGTACCGGATGAACATACAGGAACTGTTATTGAAAAATTAGGTCGAAAAAAAGCAGAGATGGTTGCTATGAATCCAACAGGTGACGGGCAGACTAGAATAGAGTTTGAAATCCCAGCTCGTGGACTTATTGGTTTTCGCGGACAATTTTTGACTGATACTAAAGGTGAGGGTGTTATGAATCACTCATTTTTAGAATTTCGATCCTTAAGTGGTGCAGTTGAACATCGTAAAAACGGAGCTTTAATCTCTATGGAAGATGGAGTGGCGTTAGGATATTCATTATTTAATCTTCAAGATAGAGGCGCTCTTTTTATAGGACCTCAGACAAAAGTTTATAAAGGCATGATTATAGGTGAACATGCTCGTCCAAATGATTTGGATGTGAATCCTATAAAAGGCAAAAACCTTACAAATGTAAGAAGTAGTGGCGCAGACGAAGCTATAAAATTAGTTCCACCAAGAGATATGGGACTTGAGCTTGCACTAGAGTGGATAGAAAATGACGAATTAGTAGAAGTAACACCAATAACAATAAGAATTAGAAAAAGAATTTTGGATGCGACTAAAAGAAAGAGGGCATCAAGATAAAAGCACTCTTTATTTTCTTGGCAAAGCCAAAGCTTTAGTGACTGAGTGAAGTTTGGACTTTGTTCAAGCTTCACGAGAAATTAAATAGAAAGAGGGCATCAAGATAAAAGCTTTGGCTAAAGGGGATTCCCTTTAGCCAAGATATTTATTTTATAGCGTTAAGTGCTGATTGATAATCAGGCTCTTCTGTGATTTCCGGAACAATTTCTTTATAAGTAACAACACCATCTTCACCTACTACAAAAATAGCTCTACATGTAACACCTGCCAAAGGACCATCAGCTACCAAAACACCATATGCATTTGCAAAATCTTTGTTTCTAAAGTCACTTCCTACGCTTAGGTTTTCGATTCCTTCAGTTGTGCAAAATCTACCCATTGCAAATGGCAAATCCATAGATACTACAGTTACGCTAGCATTGTCAATTTTTGCTGCCTCTTCGTTAAATTTTCTTGTTTCTGCTGCACATACGGGAGTATCCAAAGAAGGAACTACTACGATAATTTGTTTTTTGCCTGTCGCTCCACCTACTGTGATTTCACCTAAATCTTTTCCGACTACAACTGTTGCAGGAGCTTTATCTCCGACATTTACTTCATTTCCGCTAAGAGTAACATCGTTACCTTTTAAATGTGTTTTTGACATTATTTACCTTTAATATAATTTGTTACCATAATTATACCTTAATAGGATAAAAACAGTCTTAATTAATTTAATTTTTTATTTAAAACGGTATAATGACAAAAAATATAGGTAAAGACATGAATGGTTTGAAAGCTTTAAAAATATCCCTGGTTACTATTGTTTTGGTTGCTTTGACTTATTTTATTGTAGATACATTTTTATATGGTGATAAGCAAACAAAAATTAATTATCAGAAATTTGCAAGACAGGTAGCAGGTGCTTCTAAAAAATCTACGGAAGGCACAGATAAAAGTATGGTAGCAGTTGATGGAATTACTATCACACTAGGTGGTGGAAAGTACCAATATATGAAGGCTGATATGTCATTTAAAATGAAAAATTCTGATGATAAAAAGGCGTTGGAAAAAAATATAGATGATGTTAGAGATTTGATTTTAAGATTTACCACCACGCAAAATGGAAATCAACTAGCTACAAATAAAGGCAAAGAAGAGTATAAGAAAAAGTTAAAAGAGATTATTTATCAAACTTTTGGTTTCAAAATAGAAGATATTTACTTTAGAAATTTTGTTTTGGCACCATAGATTTTTGAAATAATAATAATAAAAATGATAATAATGCAATAAGAGCAGCATAAAGGAATATGTTATTTCCATAAAAATAACCGGCAAACAAGGAGCCGGAAAATCCACCTAATCCAAATGACAAACCATAATAAAACTGGGAAGAGAGTTTTTTGTTTTCATATATATTATAAAGATAACTGATTGCGGCAGTATGATGAAGGGCAAAACTAAAGGCATGTAAAGATTGAGATATGTATGAAACAGTTGTCGAATCAGGAAAGAAGTAAAGTAAAAGCCATCTTACAATGGTTATAAACACAGCAAACTTTATCAGCGATAAAAGTTCAAATCTTTTAAAAAAGTTTGATTGAAAATAAAAAAGTACCATTTCGCAAATAATAGAAAAGGCCCATAGATAACTGACAGTTTGCAAAGATATACCATGACTTGTTTCATAAATAGTAAAAAAATTATAAAAAATACCAAAACTCATCTGCATCGAAAATAGGCTAATCCACAGGTATATCGCTTTTTTAAATCTAAATTTTTCAGATATCTTTTTTATATTATCTTGAAACTCATCCTTGCTTGAAGTTATTAAAAAACTATAAAATATAACCAATACCGTCGAAATTAAAAAATAGTTCAATCCTACGCTATAATCGCTCAAATTTCTCGCTAAAACCAAACCGCAAAGCATAAAACCAAGAGATCCAAAAAGTCTTGCCCTGCCATATTTTTCTTTCTTTAAAACAGTGAGTGCAAAAGTATCAACATATGGAAGCATAATCCCAAAAGCAATGCCAAGAAGTATATTGGGAAATATGAAAAGATAGAAATTATGAATAGTAAAATAGAATAAAATAGATGAAGCCAGAGCCAAAAGCAAGCTAGTGTGAAAAATCAGTTTATTAAGGTGGTATTTTTTTAAAAAGAAAAAAGGAATAAAAAATCTCATCAAAGGTCCAAGTGAAAAAATAAATCCTATTTGAAAACTACTATACCCTAAAGTTTGTAAAATCTTTGGCAAAAAAACTACATAAATTGCTACTAAGCTAAAATAAAAAAAGAAAAAAGAAGAAAATCTGGAAAATAGATTCATTTAGAGTTAATAGGCACAGTTCTAGAGATTATATCCTGTAGTCCATATCTGTTTTTTGTAAAAAATGTGATGAATAGTAAGGGAAAAATGACAATAGTAAGAGTAAAAACGACATACCTTACAGCGATTTGTAAAAATGAGGGTTTTTTCATTTTAAATGTGACCAGTTTTAAATTATATGCTTTATATCCCGGTGTTTGATCTTTAAAATATAAAAAACCGGTAGTGACTATAAAATGAGGGATTAAAATATATACCCACCCAAGTAACATGTGGGCTCTGAACTCTTCACGAGAACCCATGATGGCATAAAATACTATATAAATGATTGGCATAGCAATCATAAATGAATCTGTCAAGAAAGCTTTTATTCTGTATAAAACCGGAGAGCTTTGAAAAGAAGGTTTTTTTGGCTCTTCTTTTAAGTCAATCTGGCCTTTTTTGACATCTCTCCACCTCATTAATTTCCTCTGCTACCTGGCTTGTGGGCAATGCTTCCATCTTTGCACAATGGGCAATTTTCAGGTTCATATATATCAAATTTAAAATCTTCCAATGCAAAAAATGGTAAATTAGAGGGTAGCTTACATGTAGGGCTTGTTTCTAAATCGCTACCGACTCTTTTGCAAAAACCTCTGTTTGCAAGAGCAGCATATCCGACTATATTTGCACCCATATCGATAGCAACTTTGGCAGCTTCAAGTGCAGATCCGCCCGTCGTGATAATATCCTCGCACATTAGAATATTTTCGCCCTTTACAATCTCAAATCCTCTTCTGATAGTCATTTTTTTATTGACTCGTTCTGCAAAAATAAATCTCACACCAAGAGAGCGGGCCAATTCATATCCTGCAAGAACGCCACCAAGAGCCGGAGAGCAGACAGTGTCAATTTTCAAGTTGTATTTTTTAATTTGCGATGCTAATTCTTTTGCCAATGTTTCGGCTGTTTTTGGATTTTCCAGAACTTTTGCACTTTGAAGATAAAACCGTGAATGGTTTCCACTACTAAGTAAAAAATGCCCTTCCAAAAGAGCATTTGCATCTCTGTAGATTTTTTCAACATTCATATTTTTAGTATCTCTGCTTCTTTTTCTTTTACTGCATTATCAACCTGTTTCACGCCTTCATCTGTTATTTTTTGCACTTCATCATAAGCTTTTTTGGCAATATCTTCTGTGATTTCCTTCTCTTTTTCTAGTTTTTTGATTTTATCATTGGCTTCTTTTCTAATGTTTCTTATGGCGATTTTACTTTTATCTCCCATACTCTTTGCCTGTTTTGCACCCTCTTTTCTTTGCTCAGTTGTCATTGGAGGAAAGAATAGCTTAACGCTTTCGCCATCATTGTTTGGATTTACACCAATATTGGCAGAACCAATAGAGTGTTCTATCGCTTTTAGCATAGGTTTTTCCCATGGAGTTATGCTAATCGTAGTTGCATCGTTTAATAAAACAGTAGCAACTTGACTAAGCGGTGTGGGAGTACCGTAATAATCAACTTTTATATTGTCAAGCACCGATACGGAAACTCTACCGCTTCTAATAGTGCTAAAATCTCTCCTTAGGGATGCGAGAGTTTTTTTCAAATGTTCTTTTTGAGTTTCATATATTTTACTCAGTTCCATATTTGTCCTTTATTAGTAATTTTGTAGAAATTCTATTTTTAACAGAGATTATCACCCTGTTTCTTCCTTTTTTTAATTTTTTATTTAAAGTTATATTAATTTGTCTGTTTTTGACAGGTATCTTCTCCCATCCGTTTCCACTTATATATAAGCCCGCACTTTTTACATCTTTTTTTATCTCTACATGTAGGGCTTTTAGCACACCATTTTTTGGAAATGTTGTCGGCTTTATCCAGTTTGCACGAAGGTGTTTAAAACTTAGCAATAACTTTAAATTTGTTTTGCCTACGAGAGCATTTCTATCCAAATCAAATATGTCGCTATATTTATTTACCGCTCCCATATTTTGATTTACGATAGCACTAAATCCGTATTTCATGGCTATTTTTTTTACCCTGTCAGTGTATTCGCCATAGGGATAAGTAAAATATTTTGGCTCTACATGTAGAGCTTTCTTGAAGATGTTCAAGCCTTTTGTAAAGTCTTTTTCAAGTTCTTTATCGCTCAATTTTGTCATATGAGGGTGAGCATAAGAATGAAATTCCAAAGAGCCGTATTTTGATATCTCTTTGAGCTGATTCCAGCTTAGATAATCTGGGTATTTCTTTTGTGTAGCTTCCACATATACAAAAAGAGAAAATGGATATTTATACTCTTTAAATAGAGCAAGTCCATTGTCGTAAAAGCTTTTAAAATTGTCATCAATTGTCAAAACTACCCAATTATCCGGTATAGTTTTTTTCTTTTTTAAGGAGGTAACTAGCTTTTCTAAAGGAACCACTTTGTATCCATGTGTCCTAAAATAATCAAACTGTCTTTTCAACTCTTCTTTGGTTGTATCCGTGGAGGGATATCTGCTATCACCAAATCTATGGTACACGAATATATGGGCATCAGCCCATAAAGTCATTGCAAACAGAAGTGATAGCAGAACAACTTTCATATTTTATTTTGTTTTAGGCGCACTTGGAGCTTTTGGAGCTTTTGGAGCTTTTGGAATTTCTGCTGTTTTTGGAACAGCTGGTATTAGCGGTTTTACTACTTTGATATCTTCTGCTATTGACACTTTTTTCTCTTGGTTATAAAAGTAGCCAAGTGCTAAAGTATTTATCAAAAAGATAAATCCAACTATAAAAGTGAATTTTGCCATAAAACCAGCAGGGCCTTTTGCGCCAAATAAAGATTCATTGCTTCCGCTATAAGCACCTAGTCCAATTGATGAGCTTTTTTGTAGCAATATCGCTATTGTTAAAACTGCAGCTAATATAAATTGTAAGACCAATAAGGTTCCGGTCATAAATTTTTCCTTGTTTTGAATTATATCTCAATAATTATTGAGCTACCATTTGGTATAATCGGCGATTATATCCTAAGTTTATTAAAAAATAGATGAAAAAATAGAAAGTTTTATAAAAATGCCAAATAAAAATCATATATCAGAGTTTGAGAAACATGCCAATACATACAATTCTTTTGCACCAATTCAGCAATATATAGCAAAAGAGCTTGTGCATCATATTGATTTTGAACCTAAAACTATATTAGATTTAGGTTGCGGTACAGGAGAGATTTATAAAAATATATCTTGGAAAATAGATAAATTTTTTGGTGTTGATTATTCCCCTTCGATGTGTAACCTCCATCCAAAGGACGAAAAGGTGAATATTTTTTGTGATGATTTTGAGTCAGTAGATTTCAAAAATAAGGCTAAAGCACTTTCTCCTTTTGATTTGGTTATGTCATCATCGTCTCTACAATGGGCAACAAATCTGCAGGAAATGTTTGATTTTTGTAGTAATATAAGTGATAGGGTTGCTTTTTCAATTTTTACAAGAGGCACTTTTAAAACAATCTATAAGATGACCCAAAGAGAAAGTTTTTTACCTACATGTGAAGAGGTTAAAAATTTTTCAAAAGTCTTTAAAAACCCTAAAATCATAAAAAAGATATATAAATTGGATTTTATAGATAATATTTCAAAATTCAGATATATTAAAAATAGTGGCATAAGTGGAGGAAATGCTATCTTGAATTATAAAAAAATGAAATATTTATTGGAAAATTATCCATATAGCTATCTTGAATTTGAAGTAATATTCATAACAAATTAGTTAAGATATATTTTATTTTAGTTAAAAAAATCATTTTTTTGCATTTTTTATAAAAAAAATTTTACCTTTTTTATGATACTATTGATAAAAAAACTAAAAATATTTAATTTTATAAATCCCACCATATAGGCTGTTATGCAATATAAAGATAAAAAATCATTATAATCCAATTATTTCTTAATAAATATATAAAGAATCTCTATTAAAATTACGCTATCAAACGATTTATCTTGAAAGTTATTTCAAGATAAATCGTAATCAATGGAGAAAATATGAAAGTAGAGATCTCAAGAAGGAGATTTCTTCAGGGCAGTGTTGCTTTGAGTGTAGTTGGTGGAACTGCTCTTGGAACAACAAATATTTTGGCAGACACAAAAGAGAGTGAAGATGTCAAGATAAGACCTACGAAGAAAGTTCCTTCTCTTTGTGAAATGTGCGTAAACAAATGTGCACTTATTGCTCAGGTAAGAAATGGTGTCGTAAAAAAACTAGATCCAAATCCACTTTTCCCAAAATCTAAAAATATGCTTTGCGCAAGAGGAGATGCCGGTATTCATGCACTATATGATCCCGATCGTCTTAAATATCCTCTTATCAGATCAGGAAAAAGAGGAGACGGAAAATATAGAAGAGCTACTTGGGACGAAGCATATAGCTTTATCAAGGAAAAAATGGTAAAAATTCTTGATGAAGAGAAAGATAACCGTTCCTGTATAGGTTATTGTGCAGGAGAGGGTATGGCAGAGCCTACATATAAAGAATTTATGGCAGAAAAATTTGGTTCATCCAACTTTATAAATCATGCTTCTATCTGTTTGCAAACAGCGATATCGGGCTATGCTCTAACCATCGGAGGATATGGAAGCGCTGATTTAGATAACGCAAAATATATCATAATGGCAGGAGCAAACAGAGCAGAGGCTATACTTACTCCAGATACGATGAACTTATTTAAAAGAACGAGAGGAAGAGGTGCAAAGCTAGTTGTTGTTGATCCTAGATTTACAAACACTGCTATTCATGCCGACACATATGTACCTATAAAAGTAGGAACAGATTTGGCCTTTGTGCTAGCCCTTACATATGTAGCTATAAAAAATAGACTTTACAACAGAGAATTTGTAGAGAAAAACTTTGATAATTTCAATATATATAAAATGCATATATTGGAAAGCAATTATACTCCGCAGTGGGCAGAAAAAATAACAGGTGTTTCAGCTGAGACTATAGAAAAAATTGCATATGATTTCATGGCAAATGCTCCTGAATCAGTATATTATCAAGGTAGAAGAAGTACTTGGACTTCAAGCGATTTTCAACTTCGTCGTGCACAAGCTATATTTAGTGCATTAGGTGGTGGAATTGATATAAAAGGCGGTATTGTATTTGGCAAGAGTTTGCCTTTAGATAAAGAAGAGATAAATTCACCTATATATGCAAATGCGCAAGAAAGAATAGAGAAGAAGGCTGCTGCCATCATTGGTTCTACGGGTTCATGGATAGCATGGAGAAATATGGTAGCAGAGGGAAACACTCCATATCCTATCAGAGGTTTCTTTGTGTATAAGCAAAATCCTATGTTGTCTGTTCCAAATACCAAGAAAACAAAACAAATGTTGGAAAAATTAGATCTTGTTGTTGTGATTGATACGATGCCAAGCGATACGGCTATGATGGCTGATGTCATACTTCCGGAATGTACTTATTTGGAAAAAGAAGATCCTATAAGGTCTTTTGGTGGAGTTGAGCCGGCAATTGTCTTGAGACAAAAAGTTATAGAGCCTATGTATGAGACCAAACCTGTTTTTGATATTATGAAAGGACTTGCAGAAGTTTTAACCAAACCACTTTGGGAAAATACCAAGAAGTATGATGAAGATGTTCAGAGCGATTTAAAAGATGAGAAAGATGAACAAAAATATTACAAAGAAAACGGATTTGATTTAACAGATATGTTTGGTACTTCTCAAGAAGAAATGAATAAAAAAATGTTTGTTGGAAAATATGGAGAAAAAGCTTGGAGTGATCTTAGGGCCAAGGGTGTCTTCTATCCAAATATGGATAAATATTTTAAAAAGATAGACAACAATACATTTGAGTATTATCCAGAGAATAAAAAAACATATCAGATTGATAAATTATTGGAAAAGGCTGATAAGGATGCATATCTACATGATACATGTATAAATCCAAAGGAAATCTCAGAACTTAGAAAATTTTTTAAAACTCCTAGTAAAAAAATAGAATGCTATTTGGGTAATCTTAAGAAAAAAGGCATTGACGCCATGCCTACATGGAGAGCAGAGTCTTATGTAGAAATTCCAAAAGGAAAATTTAAGTTTATCACTGGTCGTCATGCTCAATTCACTCAAGATGCTACGCAAAATAATATTATGCTTCTTGAACTTATGAAAGAAAATTATGCTTGGATAAATGACAAAGAGGCACAAAAAAGAGGCATAGAATTTGGTGATGAAATATAGGTTACAAGCAAGGTGGGAAGTGTTAGAATTAAAGCTTATCCTACACCTAAAATTATCCCTGAAACTCTATTTTATATACATGGTTTTGGTGCAAAATCTACCGGTTTGACATTTGCTCATAGAAATGGGGCAAGTGACAATGAAATCATAGAAGATAAAATTGAGCCAGTTTTTGGTAGTGCTGTTATGCATGATACTATCGTAGATATAAGAAAGGTGTAAAATGAAAAATTCTATGCAAAGCATAAGCTTTAGTCGCGAGGAATTTATCTCGGACTTGTTCGAGCTAAAGGGGACAGTAAAATGAAAAATTCTATGCAAAGCATAAGCTTTAGTCGCGAGGAATTTATCTCGGACTTGTTCGAGCTAAAGGGGACAGTAAAATGAACTATGCAATGGCACTTGATTATCAAAATTGTATAAATTGTAAAGCATGTGAAGTTGCATGCAAGGAAGAAAATGGTGTTCAGCTAGGTGCTGATAAACAAAGAATTTGGGTTGGAGTAACAGAAGGCTCTGTTTTTGGAAATCCTTTTGTAAATCTTTATCCTTCACAATGCAATCACTGTATAGACGCACCTTGTGTTAGTGTCTGTCCGACTCATGCCAGCCACTACATAGATGGCGGTATAGTGATGGTGAACCCTACGAAATGTATTTTATGTAAGGGTTGCATGGAAGCTTGTCCTTATGATGCAAGATTCGTTGATGATACAATAGTCGCAGTTGACAAATGTACATTGTGTCATCACAGGATTGATGAGTACGGCACAACAGCCTGTCAGGCAACTTGTCCAACCAAAGTTAGATTGTTTGGTGATTTGGATGATGAGAATAGTGATTTGGTCAAACTTCTCAAGAAGCGAAAGTTTTTCTTTTTGAAAGAGGGTGAAAAGACTCTTCCAAAACTATTTTATTTGGTACCCGAAGATGAAAACTTCTTGCTTAGAAGTGTTGGAAAAGAGACAAAAATTCACACATGGGATGAAATAAAACCAATATATGATGAAGCAAAAGCCAAAAGGAGTAAAGAATGGAAAAAATCGTAATAGCCGGACTTGAAATAAACAAGATCAGCATATTTAAACTGCTTTTTAATAAAGCAATGATTGTGGCTTATGTTTTGTTGGCAGTCGGAGTGTATGGAATTTTTGAAGCATTCGATGAGAGATATTTCAGTGTTGTTGCAAATGCACACACAGCAGGACTTGATCCTAATAATCCATATCTTATAGAAGCAATGAAAAATGCAGTTTTTGGACATGTTGGAGAGGTAAGTCGTGAAAATCCATGGACGCTCTTTATCGTAAACTACATGTATATGATTTATACAGGAAGTGGCGTAATTTTTTTAGTAGCACTTGCAGAACTTACGAATATAGAAGTTATTGCTAAAACTGCAGCAGGATTTATGGCGTTAGGTTTATCCATGGTTTTTGCAGGACTTTTTACTATCGCGACAGATTTAAATATGCTAAATATGTTAAGCATGCTCACATCTCCAAATTTTAATGCCGGTATGTGGCTGATGCTTCCTCTTTATCTGACATATATACCGTTTGTTTTGTTTGAGATATATTTGTTGATTACAAACAAGAGAGCATGGGCTAAAAGATTGGCATTATGGGTATTGTTACTAAGTGTTGGTGTTGATATCGTTGAATATTTCATCCAGGCCAAGCTTTTTTCTATGAATGTGGCTCGCCATCTTTGGACAGAATTTCCAGCTTTAACATTTTATTTTATTATTTCAGCTTTTGTCTCTTCTTTGGGAATAATGGGGCTATATGCATTTTTTGATCACAGAAAATCAAGCATATATGTGGATTTGATGGAAGTTATTAGAAAAGCAATACTATTTTTTGTTATAATACTAGCTGCTTATGAAGTTATAGCATATTTAGTCGTGGACAAATCTTGGGCATTTAATATCCTTTTTGGATATTTTAAATATGCCTATTTTGGAGGTTATATTTTATTGGCCTTGGTATTACCATTTTTATTAACTTTTAACAAAGGAAAACCTTTTTTAGTAATCTTGGCTTCTATTGCTACGGTAATAGGAGGGTATGTTAACAGATATCTATTTGTTTATGGCGGAAATGCAAACCCGCTTTCAGATAGATTTGGCACTGGCTATGAAAAATATGACTTTTATGGAGTAGCCAGCAATATTAACTATGAATGGCCACATCAGGCAGAGATTTTTATAGTTATAGGTTCAATTGGAGTAGCATTAGCTGTATATAAATTAGTAAATTCGCTTTTTTCAGTGTCAAAGATCAGAGAGCACTAAAAATTCACATTTACTTCACAATTAATATGTTATAATTATATTTAGTAAATCTTATGAAAGGAGAAAAAAATATGAAGAAACTACTAGTAATAGTATTCGCAGCAATAGTCGGCTTGAGTTTTGTAAGCACTTCAGCATTTGCCAGTAGCGACAAAGGACAAAAAATAATTGTTAAAAAATTAAAAAAACCTTGTGGCTTTAACGGCGGTGTTTTAGCTAAAAAACATACTCAAGAAGAGTGGACTACAATCTTCAAAGCAGGCAAGCTTAATGCCGAAATTGAGAAAATTTGTCCTAAAGCTAAACCTTTAAAGAAAAGATATGTAAAAGATGTTTACGATTTCTTAAATAACTTCGCTAGTGATAGCGGTAATGTTCCATCTTGTTAATCATAAAACAATAGTTTATTGTAACATAGCAGATGGTTTAAAAAATAAATTCAAGCAAGAGGAATTTTTCCCTTGCTTGAATTTAAGTACCTATCTATTATCACTTCCAAAAATACCTAAAATTTGCAACAAAGATATAAATAGATTTAGAAAGTCTAAATAAAGAGCAATCGCACCTTCGATCGGAGTTTCGTATCTACCTTTTAAAATATTTTGTGTGTCATATAAAATAAAAGCACTAAATAAAATAGAACTTATACTTGCGATGACTAGTTGCATCATTGGGCTATGTAAAAAGATATTTATAAGGCTTGCAACCACAACAACAATCAATGTTATAAAAAGCATTTTGCCCATCGCAGAAAAATCTCTTTTTGTATTCATGGCAAATACAGATAAAGATCCAAAGGCGACAGTCGTGAGCATAAAAGCATTAGCAATTATTCCACCACCACCGTTCATTCCCAATATTGATGTAAGTAATGGTGCTAGTGTCAATCCACTTAAAAATGTAAAAGCAAATAGCAATATTAAGTTCAATCCAGCTTTTTTCTTAGCTGCAAATAAACCAAATAAAACTGCAAACTCAAGTATTACAAAAACAAAATACATGCTAGATATAGTTGCAGCAAATCCCAAACCTATATAAGCACCTACGCTAGCAGCCAATAAAGAAGCAGCAAATAATTGATATGTTTGTTTAACAAATATAGCCATATTGCTACTGGTTCTTGACTGCCCAAAATTCTCACTAGCCTTGCTAGCATCTTGACTGATATACTTACGATCATACAAAGCCATTTTAATCTCCTAATTATTTTAATATTTATAAATGATTATACTATAATAAGTTGATAAACAAAAAATAAATAATAAGTAACAATTATTTAATAAACCTTTTCCCCAATCGCCCTAAACCCCTAAGCAAACTCTAAGCATTGATTGTATATAATTTCGTCCTCGTTTGAGAGAACGAGTGTTTAAGACTCCCAATTTTAGGGATTCTAAGTTCATTAATTTTTACAATGTTAAATTATTCAATCTTTGAAATCTAAATAAGC
>JAJRPV010000057.1 GCA_024280575.1 Campylobacterales bacterium | reverse complement strand
GTATAAAGTTATGTGTCTATTATATCTATTTAAAGTTAAAAAAATGTTAGTTGAAATCTTCTTAAAACCAATAAAAAGCCTATATATAGGGCTTAATAAGTAGAAGTGAGTAAATATGTGTAAACGCCTCCACAGTTTTGAGGGGGTAGTGCCTTTGGGTGTGCGAGTTCAAATCTCGCTGGTCGCACCATACCTTTTAATTTATTTGTGTATTTTTTTAAAATAATAATAATTTATATAGAATTGACGATATAAAGTGAAACTATGATAAAATGTTGTCAAGTTTTTCAAAATATTGTAAAAGGAGAATACTATGAAGCGTATGCTAGTATTATTTTTGTCATCTATATTGTTACCTGTTTTTGCTTTTTCTTTAACTCTTGGTGAAAGTGTCAAAGCTGTTATTTCATCACATCCAAAATTCAAGGCATCTGTTGAGAATTTTAATAGTATAAAAAAAGAGTATAAAATTTCTAAAAATGGCTATCTTCCTACATTGGATTTAGTTGGTTCGTATGGAGCTGTCAGAGTAAAAAGTCCTGCTACTAATCAACACAGAATTTCTAGCACACAAGATGAAACTTCTTTGATTTTAAACGAAAATTTATTTAATGGTTTTGCTACTGACAATATGATTTATCAGCAAAAAAGTAGATTAGATGCTGCCGGTTATAAAGTAGCCGAAACTGCAGACAGACTGATATTGAATTTAACAAAATCATACATAAATCTTCTAAAACAAAAAAAGCTTATCGCATTATCAAAAGAAAATGTTAATACACATGAAACTATTTATAAAATGATAAAACAACGATCTGATTCTGGTTTTGGACGTTTGTCTGATGCTAAGCAGGCCGATAGTAGACTGGCTCTTGCACAATCAAATTTAATTGCACAAGAAAATGATTATAAAGATTCAATAACTACTTTTAAGAAATTGTATGGCAATAAAATAGATATAAATAATTTGGTTGAACCAAAATTAAATTTTAAGATCCCAGATAGTTTTGTGAAAATTCAAAATAAGAGTTTTGAGTGCAATCCTTCTCTTAGAGTTCAGGAAGCAAATATAAGGTATGCAGATGCCAGACATAAAGTGAGTGATGCTGCTTTTTATCCTAAAGTAGATTTGGAATTAGCTGGATCTATAGGACATGATTTAGCAGGTATTGATGGAAGACAAGAGAACTCCTCGGCTTTAATCAAAGTCAGATATAATTTATACAATCAGGGAGCAGATAAACTAAATAAAGAGAAACTCGCTACAATAATTCTAAAGGAAAAAAGTACATTAGCTAATTCTAAAAGAGATTTGCAAGAAAGTGTAAAGTTTTCATGGGATAATTATAGAGCAACAGAAAAAAGAATTGCTTTATTAAGGAAACACCAAAAATATGCAAAAGAAACCCTGAAAGCTTATCAGGAAGAATTTTCCATTGGAAAGAGAGATTTGATAAATGTTCTTGACGCCGAAGGTGAATATTATACTGCAAGAAAAGCACTTGTAGAAGCTGAAGCTACATATGAATATTCAAAATATAGGCTATTAGATAACATGGGTGTTTTGACAGATTATTTTAAACCAGATTTTGCTAAAACATATAGAGTGCAAACTTGTTCTTATAAAAATATAATATCCTTTAAATAAGATAGGATTTGTAAGGTAGAAGTGATTCTACCTTACAAACAATCAATGCGAATGTATAAAACTTTTCTTATCTTTTTATCTTTATTTATATTAACTCTTGGTGCTAAACAAAATGTAATAAAGAGAAAAATATTTTTAAAAATTGATTCAAAGTATGGAAAAAATGCAACAAAAAGAGTTGAAGCCTTAAATAAACTTATGAACTCTATTGTGGATTCAACATTAGAAGAAAAACTACAAAAAGTAAATAATTTTTTTAATCAAATGCAATTTGCAACAGATAAATTACTGTGGGGCAAAGATGATTATTGGGCGACACGCAAGGAGTTTTTGGAAAAAGGTGCTGGAGATTGTGAAGATTTTGTGATAGCAAAATATTTTACATTAAAACAGTTGGGTGTTCCGTCAAAAAAACTTTTTTTTACATATGTAAAAGCGATTAAATTAAAACAAGCTCACATGGTTTTAACATATTATAAAACTCCCGTTTCTGTACCGCTTGTCTTAGATAATATAAACCCGAGTATTTTACCTGCAACATCAAGAAAAGATTTAATACCGGTATATAGTTTTAATGGAGACTCTTTATATCTTGCAAAACAGCAAGGTTTGGGTAGAATTATACCTTCAGGAATGAAAAAAATAAAAAATGGTTCAATTTAATAGATAAAATTAGGAGAGAAAAACATGACGCTTTTTAAACAAATAATTATAATATTGTCTGTACTATTAGCGATAATATTCGCTTCCGTGATGTGGCTTAACTTTAATAATTCAAAAATATATATACAGCAACAAGCTTATACAGATGCATTGCATACAGCAAACTCTTTGGGGTTAGCCATAAGTACAGTTGCATCTAAAAGTGATGTTTCTACAGCAGAAACTATGATAAATTCTGTTTTTGACAGTGGTTATTATGAAAAAATTATATTAACTGATATGAATAAAAAAATACTTGTTTCTAAAAAGGAGAAGGTTAGCGTTGCGGGAGTGCCTAATTGGTTTATCGACAATATAAATTTAACATCTCCGATTGCAAGTTCTCAAATTATGCTAGGATGGGAACCATATGGAATTTTGAGTGTGCAACTAAACAGTGGTTATGCTTATATGCAGATATGGACAATTTTTAAAGAAATATTATCTATGTTTATTATAGTTTCACTTATTGCATTTTTTGTTTTGCATTTAACCTTAAAGATAGTGCTGAAACCTCTTAGAAAAGTGAGAGCTCAGGCAGAAGCTATTTTAGATAATGACTTTATAATACAAGATGAAATTCCATTTACAACTGAATTAAAAAATGTGGTAAATGCGATGAATAGCATGGTTAGAAAAGTAAAAGAAATTTTCGACAAAGAGGTAACTGAGGCAAGAAAATATCATGAATTAATGTATTATGATGAAGATGTAAATATATTTAATAGAAGATATCTTAATATTAAATTACAAGAATATCTTGATAGCGAAGGAAAAAATTCACAAGGTGTTCTTGTCTTAATTTCACTAAATAATCTAAATGATATAAAAAATGAAATTGGTTACAAAAATGGTGAACTCTTTATAAGAGAAATTGCAAGTTCTGTAGAGCAATCTATTTGTCACAATTTTGAGTATATTGCAGCTAAGGTTGGTGCTGAAGATTTTGCGATTCTGGCCCCAACAACATCAGAAGAAGAATTAGATATTTTATGTAAAAAAATCATAGGATTTACTGAAAAAATTATAAAATCCTTTAAACTTGATGAAGCAAGGTACTTCACAAACATAGGTCACTGCAAATACTATATTGATTCTAGTGTAAAAGAACTTTTTTCTAAAGCAGATTTTGCTTTAGCAACATCAAAATCAAAAGGTGCCTATAAAATTGAAAAATATGCTAATTTAGATGAAGATTCATGTATGATTTTAGGCAAAGAAGCTTGGATAAAAGAGTTGCAAAGTGCGATTGATGAAGATAAATTTAAATTGGTATATCAAAATGTAGTAAATATCGACAATACCTCAGAAGTATTTCAAAGTGAACTTTTTTTAAGATTAGAAGAAGAAAACGACTGTTTTTATAATGCAGGATATTTTATGCCAATGGCAGAAGAGTTAAAATTTGTGTCAAAAATAGATCATTTTGTTATTGATAAAGTCACTCAAATATCATCAAAAGAAACTTCTACATGTAGAAGTTTTTGTATAAACTTGGGAGCAAATATATTTTTACAAAGTGATGATTTTGCAAAACTTGAAGATAGTATAATAAAATTTAAACAAATAAGTAAATGCAAACTTTATTTTGAAATCAAAAGTTCAAACATTCCTAATAATATTTTATCAAAATTTTCAAAATTTTTAAAAGAGTTAGGTTTTGGCTTAGGTTTAGATAGCTTTATTCTCGATAGCAAAAGTTTAATTTCGATGCAAGAGATAAAACCGACATATATAAAAATACACGCTCTATATCTGCTTGATTTGATAGACGAAAACAATATAAGTTTACCTGGTAAATCTTTAAGGATTATAGCCGATAGTATAGATGTAAAAATCATAGCATCACATGTAGAAAACAGCAAGCAAAAAGAAAAATTACAAAATATAGGAATAAAATATATTCAAGGTAATTTTGTAGGAAACCCAAAAAATTTAGGATAAATAATGAATGCACAAATTAAACATGATATTATAAAAGATCCATTATTAAAGTGCTTGGTTATTTTAACAGAACTACACAATACCCCATATAGTGCGGAGGCATTAACGGCAGGATTACCGATAGAAAAAGGTTTTGCTTCAACGGAATTGTTTTCACTTAAAAGTGGTTCTAAATCTCTTTTTTCAAGAGTGGCAAAGCGCGCAGGATTTGCGAGTAAATTAGCTAAAAAAGAGTTAAAGCAAATTTCTCCACTGGTTCTTCCTTGCATATTGATTCTAAAAGGTCAATCAGCTTGCATATTGGAAAGTTTGGATACTAAAAACAATAAAGCTAAAATTATACATCCTGACATACAAGAAGGTGAAAATTGGATTGATATTGATAAGCTAAATGAAGAGTATCTAGGGTTTTGCTTCTTGCTTAAAAAAGAATTTAAACCACAAGGAACAAGAGAAAACACATTAAATAATAGCAAGGATCATTGGTTTTGGGGAACAATAAAGCGTTCTAGAAAGATATATTTTGATGTTATCATGGCTTCTTTGATTATAAATATCTTTGTTTTGGCTAGCCCACTTTTTACAATGAATGTATATGACAGAGTTATACCAAATAGCGCAACGGACACTTTATGGGTTTTAGCACTAGGTGTAGTAGTCGTGTTTACAATAGATGTTTTATTAAAATTTACCAGGTCTTATTTCTTGGAAGTCGCGGGAAAAAAGAGCGATATCATTATGTCTTCAATGATTTTTGAAAAAGTCATGAATCTGACTATGTCTTCTCGTCCAAATTCAGTTGGCTCATTTGCTAGTAACTTGAGAGATTTTGAGTCAGTAAGAAATTTTCTAACTTCTTCTACAATTGCAGCTATTATAGATTTGCCATTTGCAATTATATTTTTATTGACTATTCATTTTATAGCTGGGCCCTTGGTATTTGTGCCTATGGTTCTTATGGGAATTATACTGATTTATACTTTTATTATCAAAAATCCTCTTCAAAGAAGTATTGAAAGCACTTATGTTGCAGCTGGTGCCAAAAATGGTATTTTGATTGAAAGTTTAAATGCTCTTGAGACACTAAAGACACTCTCCGCCGGAGGACACGCACAGTGGAAGTGGGAGGAGGCTCAAGGTGAAGTTGCAAATAAAGGTTTTAAGTCAAAAATACTCTCAAATTCAATAAGTACTGTTACTGCATTTTTAATTCAACTTAATACTGTCATCGTTATTATCTTTGGTGTCTATATGATTAAAGATATGGATTTAACAATGGGTGGATTAATCGCCTCTATAATTTTATCTACAAGAGCAATATCCCCAATGGCTCAAGTCGCTTCCTTGATATCTAGTTATGAACAAACAAAGACCGCATATAAAGCTATTGATGATATTATGAAATTACCTGTTGAGAGACCAGATGGCAAAAAATTTATTAGAAGAGATAATTTTAAAGGTAAAATTGAATTTAAAAATGTATCTTTTGCATACCCTGGAGCAGAATATAATGCTTTATAAAATGTTTCTTTCAAGATTGAAGCTGGTGAAAAAGTAGGTATATTAGGCCGTAATGGATCTGGAAAAACGACAATAGAAAAATTGATTTTAGGTTTGTATGTACCAACAAACGGATCAGTTTTGGTTGATGGAGTAGATATAAATCAGATAGACCCTGTAGATTTGCGTAAAAATATAGCGTACATACCGCAAGATGTATTATTGTTAAATGGAACTGTGCGAGAAAATATAGTCTATAAAGCACCATATGTAGATGATGAAACCATTTTGAGAGCTATTAAGGTAGGAGGTGTTGATGATTTTATTGACTCTAATCCTTTAGGTGCTGATTTGCCAGTGCAAGAAAGAGGCGATGGACTTTCCGGTGGACAGAGGCAAAGTGTAGCTATTTCGAGAGCATTTTTGATTGATTCTCCGATTGTTCTTTTAGATGAACCGACAAATTCACTTGATAATTCTACTGAAAACAAGATAAGAAATCTTCTGAAAGAAAATATAAAAAACAAGACAGCTATTCTTGTCACACACAAAGTTTCACTATTGGATTTAGTAGATAGACTGATTGTAATAAATGACGCACGCTTAGTGCTTGATGGTAAAAAAGAAGATGTTTTAGCAAAATTAAATGGTGTAAAGTGAATATGAGTAAACAAAAATATGATGCAAACGATTATGAATATATGTCAAGCCTTAGTGAAGCTATTTTACAAAAAACTCCAAATGCATCCAATAAACTGATTTGGCTTGTTGTTATAGGAATTGCATGGTTGATATATTGGGCAAGCATAGCGCAAATAGATGAAAGAACAAGAGGTATGGGAAAAGTAATCCCGTCTCAGCAATTACAAGTTGTTCAAAATCTAGAGGGTGGAGTTGTCACTGCAATTTTGGTTAAAGAAGGAGATTATGTTAAAAAAGGGCAGATACTCTTAAAAATAAATGATACAAATTTTGCCAGTTCATACGAAGAGAGTAAATTGAGATTTATTGAGTTGAAAGCAAAGTCATTGAGGCTTACTGCCGAGGCAAATAATAAAAAATTTATAATTCCAAAGAAAATAAGTGATAATTTAAAAAAACAAATTACATATGAAAAAAGCCTTTATAGATCAAATCAGGAACAATTAAATAAGAAAAAACAAATATATTTGGAACAAATAAAACAGAAAAAAAATGAACTTATAGAGTTAAAAGCAAAAATTTCTCACTTAAAAGAGAGTTTAAATCTCATGAACAAGGAGATGAAGATAGAAGAGCCTCTGGTAAAGAGGGGAATTGTTTCTCAAGTTGAATTTCTACAATTGAGACGACAGGCAAATAATATAAAAGGTGATTTGCAAGCCGCAAAACTATCTACTCCTCGCATAAGGTCCTCTATTAATGAAATAGAAAGAAAAAAAAGTGAAGTTGCTCTAGAATTCAAAAATAGAGCAAAAAAAGAGTTAAATAAAACTATTGCAGAGATGTCTAGACTAGCTGAAGCACAAAATGGATTGGAAGACAAAGTTAAAAGAACATTTGTGAGAGCTCCAACGGACGGTACTGTTAAAAGATTGCTTATAAATACAGTTTCTGGAGTTGTAAAACCGGGTATGGATATATTGGAAATTGTTCCTACGGAAGACGGTTTGTTGATTGAGGCCAAGATAAAACCAAGAGATGTGGCATATTTAAGACCCGGACTTGAAGCGATGGTAAAATTTACAGCCTATGATTTTTCCATATATGGTGGTTTAAAGGGAAAATTGACCTTTATAAGTGCTGATACTATTACTGATAAAAAAGGAAGAAGTTTTTATAAAGTATATATAAAAACAGACAAAAACTATTTACTATATAGAAAGCATCATCTAAAAATCAAAGTCGGTATGACGGCTTCAGTTGATATTTTAACTGGCAAAAAAACAGTTTTGGATTATATATTAAAACCCATTTTAAAAGCCAAGCAAAATGCATTGAGGGAGAGATAATGATACTTTTGTATTCGTCAAGACCTGAAGTCATAGAGCACTGGAGAGATGCATATGGTGATAAAAATACGCAAATATGCAAAAATAAAAAAGAGATGTATGAAATCATAGATGAAGATTATGCAAATGTTGTTTTATTATTGGAACACAGACAATATAGTGATATCGAAGGTTTTTTGTCACTTTTCCAAAAAGAATATCCAAAAGTAAAAATAATGCTTTTTTCTAACAAGCCAAGTTTTGAACAAGGCTATTCACTTTTAAAATACGGTATCAAATCTTATGCAAATACTTATATGCGCCCGATACATTTAAAAGAAGCCTATTTAACAGTCAAATCTGGTAAAATATGGCTTTATCCGGAATTCATACAGTTAATGATAAGCGAACTTGCTACTTTAAAAAAAGCCCTACATGTAAAAGATGACTCAATTCTTTCTAAACTATCCGAAAGAGAATCCCAAATTGCTCTTTTATTAAAAGATGGTTTAAACAACAAGGAAATCGCTTTAAGAACAGGAATAACCGAGCGAACTGTAAAAGCACACCTTAGCTCAATATTTGAAAAAACAGGCACAAAAGACCGCCTTACTCTAGCCTTAAGCCTATAAAATCAATTAGAATTCTTCAAAACTGTACTTTAGTACAATAGTAAAAACATTTTTTTTAAGTTAAACTTCTACTAAGATAAATAAAAAAGGAGCCTATGATGGCACTTTCAGTTGGAATAGTAAAAAATGTGGAAGGTCTAGTGATAGATACAAATTCACAAGGAAAAGAGAGAGTTTTAAAAGTCGGTGATGTTGTTAATGTTGAAGATACAATTGACACTGTTGGAGGGGCTTCAAAAATTGTTTTAGCTTTAACGGATGGTCAAGAGCTGGCAATTGGCGGAAATGACGGAGTGTTTTTGGACAAAAGCGTATATGGAACTGAGAGTTTTGGAAACGACGCAGTGGCTTCAAGTGAAATTATGAAAGATATTTTGCCTGGCGAAAGTGTCGCAGATATACAAAAAGCTCTTTTAAGTGGTGAAGATATTAATAACCTTGTCCCTACGGCAGCTGGTAATACAGTGCACTCTGAACTTGGCACAAGCGGAGAAGCTCAATATTTGCAAGGTGGAAGCGAAAGTAATGTCCATTCTAGTTTAAGAGATTCAGGCGGTACAGTGCAAAGTGATGTATTGTCATTTAGCGCAGTAAATACACCTGATATAAATGATGCTCCAATTGCAACAGATGACGCAGGTTTCGCAAAAGAAGCTGGATCTGCCGGAGATGAGGGCTTATATAGTGCTCCTCTTCCTGCATCAGGTAATGTTATTGATAATGATACGGATATAGATAACTTGCATAGCAATCTTAGCGTAATAAATGTAGATGGACAAGATGTGCCGATAAACGGAGACATAGCCCTAGTAGGTATTTATGGAACTTTAAATATAAATTCAGACGGAAGTTATACATATGTCGCAAATGATAGCAATCAAACAGTAAATGCTTTGGCGGCAGGTGAAAGCATAAAAGAATCCTTTTCCTATACTCTCAGTGATAATGACTCTATAAATCCAAAAACAGATAGTGCGAATCTTTCTATAACGATAAATGGTTCCAATGATGCACCGATAGTAACAAGTACAGTATCCACAGGATCTGTTACGGAAGATAATGCTGCTCAATCTGTAGCCACAGGAGATATATCATTCAGTGATGTTGATTTAAGTGATACCCATACGGTCACATCCTCAAAAACATCAAGTAATTATGGCGTAGATATGGGCACATTCAGCGTTGTAGAAAACTCTGATACGACAGGCTCAGGAACAGGCGGAAATGCTACTTGGACTTATCATATAAATAATGGGGCGGCTCAACAATTAGCCGCAGGCCAAAATGTAACAGAAACCTACAATGTAACTATATCTGATGAGGGCGGTAAGACAAGCACACAAACAATCAGTGTAACAATCACAGGCACAAATGATGCACCGATACTCTCAACAGAAAACACAACAGGAACTGTCACAGATGATGCATCAAATCCAACCTTAACAGATAGCGGAAACATATCTTTTACAGATGTAGATTTAAGTGATACACATAGTGTACATGTAGAAACCAACCCTGACAATCTTGGAACTTTAAATGCTGTAATTACAGAACTACCAAACTCTTCGAGCGGTACAGTTGATTGGACATATTCTGTCCCAAGTTCTCAAACTGAATACTTGGGCGCAGGCGAAACAAAGGTTGAGTCATTTAATGTTGCAGTTGATGACGGACAAGGTGGAATAAGTATACAAACAGTAAATATTACTATATCAGGCACAAACAATCAGCCTGTTGTTTCAGATGTAAATGTAAATGGTTCAGGATTTTTAAACAGATTTACCGGCGACAGTGCGAATGCTACATATTACAATAATGGAAGTAATAGTTATAATGGAATGGACCACGCAACAGTACCAGATAACAGAGTTCAAAGAATAGACAGTACACATGCGCAGTTTGCTTTAGACACAAGACTTCCTAGCGGTTCTGAGGATTGGGACGGAGCTAGAATATATCTACACCAAGGAGAAGTCTTGACCTTGACTTCAAATTCAGGTTCAAATGATTATTATCTTGGTATAGATGACAGCGATCACAGCAATGGAACCCCAGACCCTGTTACCGGTGCATTTAGATGGGATGCTTTGGCACTTACCACAGATGCCGGACAGTCTGTATCTTTAACAGTAAACAGTGATGGCTGGTATTATATAGGAGCGGGTGCAGTCAGTGGACCAAATTCCCCGTATGGATTGTATGATACTACGGTTACAATTACCGGTGAGACAGGAAGTACTATTTATGAAGTAGACACAGGATTAAATACATTTACTTCTACTTTTCCATCCGGACAGGATGCTGATATTCACGATACGCTAACATATGATATTGTTGCAAATAGTATTTCTGCGACAACCAGTTCTGCAGCAGTTGTGACTAATCTTGGTGTTGAAGTTACTGATCCAAATACAGGTGCTTACAAAGTAACGGGTGATTTTAACTCTTTAGCTGCCGGTGAAACTGCAACAGTGACATTTCAATATACCGCAATGACGGACACGGATTTGATGGAAGCGACGGCGTTAATCAAAGCTCAATAAGTGATCCGGCAACAGTTACATTGACAATCACAGGCACAAATGATGCACCGATACTCTCAACAGAAAACACAACAGGATCTGTCACAGAAGATGCATCAAATCCAACCTTAACTGATAGCGGAAACATATCTTTCACAGATGTAGATTTAAGTGATACACATAGTGTACATGTAGATCCTAATTCCACTAATATAGGAACCTTAACCGCAGCAGTCAGTGAAGATTCAGATTCAGATCACGGTACAGTAAATTGGAGTTACTCAGCACCAAACTCACAAACACAATATTTAGCAGCAGGTGAAACAAAAACAGATACATTTGATGTCACAGTAACTGATTCAAACGGAGGAGAAAGCACACAAACAATCAGTGTAACAATCACCGGCACAAATGACCAACCGATTGTTCAGGATGTGAATATCAGTACAGCACTTGTTTCTCAAAATAGTACAGATGGAAATTTGGGTGTTTTTTCAGGAGTATTTTCTGAAACAGGGGAATCATCTCCAACATTTGGAGGAGAAAAAGTTTCTCATACTTATAATCTTGGAGCAGAATATGCGGGAAAAACAGTAACAATAAACTTTGATATGAAAGAGCTTGGAACATGGGATGGCGATGGTACTTGGAATCATGCTAATGAGGCCAATATAGAAAAATTTATAACATTTGTAAATGGTGAGAAAGTTATTGATAAAGTGATGGGGCTTGATGGACTAGATGGAAATAGTGATGATGGCGGAACTATTATCTCGGGGCAGGCAGGAACTCATACCCAAACTGATTTGCACCATTTTTCAATTCAGGCAACGGCAGATGCAAATGGTGATGTGACTCTTGGCTTTGGAAGCACACTTCATGAAGGATTACATAACGAATCATACAGTATTGACAATATTCTGATTGTATCTGGACAAACCATTTATGAAGCAGTAAATGGAAATACTGTCTATAATGGTAATTTGCTTGCAGCAACAGATGCTGATGTAGGAGATACACATACATATGATTTGGTTCATGGTAGTGAACATGTTACAAGTCAAGCTCATATAACGGATTATTCAATAAATGTGGATTCTGATGGACATTTTACCTTAAAAGGTGATTTCAACGCTTTGTCTGCTGGTGAAACTGCAACAGTTACATTTCAATATACCGCAAATGACGGACACGGATTTGATGGAAGCGACGGCGTTAATCAAAGCTCAATAAGTGATCCAAAAACAGTAACGCTAACAATCATAGGCACAAATGATGCACCAGTGATTGACTTGGACGGCAGTAGCAATATATACAAAGAGTCATTTGAAAATCTTATTGATTCTCATGGTTGGACAGTGATTCAAGAACCTGCATTTGTTGGAGATCATGGAATTGCATGGCAAACTGAAGGTGGATATAGTGGCTTAGAGGTTCAATATGGCAATATCGGAGATTCTACTGCGTCAGATGGCAATGTTCATGCAGAATTGGATTCGATTAATCTTGTCACTCTTTCAACAAATGTATATATATCTGCAGATACAGCAGAACTAAAGTTTGATTATAAACCTCGACCACATCATGAAGCAGATAGCAATATGAAAGTTACTTTAGGAGATCACTCGTTTACGATAGGTGAGAGTGGAATTATTTCAAATGATAAGGAATACATTATATCTGTTGATAAGAATAGCAATAATGGCTGGATGAGTGTAACAGTGGATGCTACGGCTTTAGCAGGTGGAGAAACAACATTGACTTTTCAGGGATTGGGAAAATCAGATAGTTTTGGTGCATATTTAGACAATATTTCGTTATTTAACGGCAGTGTATCTGGTGATAACGGCTATAATACAACTTATGTTGAAGATAGCGCCCCAATTGCCATAGTGGATTCTGATGTAGTTATTTCTGATGTAGATGGCACTCATATAAACAGTGCCACCGTTACTTTGACAAACGCATTTGATGGAGATTTATTACATGTAGGCGGTATGCCATCAGGTATTACTGCATCAACAAGTACCGATGGCCATACTATTACTTTGGCCGGAAATGCGGTTCTTTCTGATTACCAGGATGCACTCAAGTCTATCACATATGAAAATACAAGCAGTAACACAAATGAGACCAACAGAGTCATAGAAGTGGTTGTAAATGACGGACATGATAACAGCAATACAGCCATATCAACCATACATGTACTTTCAAATACTCTAGTTGGTGGAGATGGTAATGATATATTTGCATATGATGGTAACCCTGTAGATGGGGGAGAGGGCATAGATACATTGCTTTTTCAAAATGATGACAGTGTAGATTTAAGTCTTGTTGCAAGCGGAAGCATTAAAAATATGGAAGTGATTGATTTAACTCATGCTAATGTTTCTATTTCAAATCTAAATCCAAATGATGTGTTAGACATGACTGATAATAATAATATCATAAAAATCGATGGAGATTCTCATGACACTATCAGCTCAACATCTACTTCACATTGGACTCAAACAACAGGAGCAGATGCTGGCTATACCCGCTATGAAGGCACGGCAGATAATCACACGCAGGTGTTTGTGGATATTAAGGACACAATCGTTCATACGGATTTTTAGTATTTAATAGATACTTTATCAAGGAGGGAACTGCTCTCCTTGATAAAGTTTGCAAAAACAAGAAGAGTTTGATAAAATGGTGGCAATAAATCTTAAAGAGTAAAAAATATGAAATTACCACAAAGCGTTCAAATTATCGAAGTCGGCCCACGAGATGGGTTTCAAAGTATAAAAGAGTGGATTCCCACTGAATTAAAACTGCAGATAATAGATGACTTAATTAAATCAAACTTTAAAAAAATAGAGATTACTTCATTTGTGCACCCAAAAGCTATTCCTCAGATGAAAGACGCGAAAGAGATTGTTCGCTTTTTACATCAAAAATACAAAAACAGTGATGTTGATTTTGTGGCACTTGTTCCAAATCTTTTTGGCGCAAAGGCTGCTTATGAAGCGGGCATAAAAGAAGTTACCTATGTCATATCTGCGAGCGAAGCTCACAACAGAGCAAATGTGAAACGAACTCCCGAAGAATCTTTTGAAGAATTAACAGAGCTTAGAAACTCGCTACCGGATTTAAGGATAAACCTTGCTATTGCCACTGTTTTTGGTTGTCCTTATGAAGGAGATATTGCCATAGATCAGGTAAAATGGATGATAAAAAAAGCTCTACATGTAGAGGTTGAAAGTATCACTTTGGCTGATACTATAGGAGTAGCAAATCCGTTGCAAATGTACACGGTTTTAACCAATCTCAAAAAAGATTTTAAAGAAGTTGATTTTGCTCTTCATTTACACGACACAAGAGGCATGGGACTTGCAAATGTTTTGATGGCTTTGGAGTGCGGAGTAAGCAAATTTGAATCAGCCCTCGGAGGTCTTGGAGGATGTCCTTTTGCCCCGGGAGCCGCGGGAAATATCGCTAGTGAAGACTTAGTGAATATGCTCGAAAATATGGGCATAAAAACGGGCGTCGATTTGACTAAGCTTTTAGATACTGTCAAAATTGTAAAAAATAATATAAAACCGATATTGACAAGCCACATGGCTTATGTTGATAATTGTATAGTAGGAGGAAAATAGTGGAACAACCTTTAGATGGCGTAAAAGTATTAGAACTTGGTAGTCTTATAGCAGGTCCTTTTGCGGGGAGACTTTTTGGTGATTTTGGAGCGGAAGTTATAAAAGTTGAGCCTCCAAAAGTCGGTGATCCACTTAGAAAATGGAGAATGCTAAAAGACGATACATCTCTTTGGTGGTATGTTCAATCAAGAAATAAAAAGTGCATAACACTCAATCTAAGAACCAAAGAGGGAAGTGAAATCATAAAAAAATTAGCCAAAAAAGTTGATATTATCATAGAAAACTTTAAACCAGGAACCTTGGAAAAATGGGGTATAGGATATGAAGATTTAAAAAAGATAAATCCTCGTATTATAATGGTGAGAATTTCCGGATACGGTCAATATGGTCCGTACAGTTCAAAACCGGGTTTTGGAAGCATCGGCGAAGCGATGGGGGGAATCAGATACCTAAGCGGATATCCTGACTTGCCACCGGTTAGAACAGGTATAAGCATAGGCGATTCTATTGCGGCAATATATGCTGTTATGAGTGCGATGATGGCTTTGTACCACAGAGATATAAAAGGTGGAGAGGGGCAGTATATAGATGTAGCTCTTTATGAAGCTATATTTAGTTTGATGGAGAGTATGGTACCGGAATATGACCAGTTTAAATTTATACGAGAGCGAAGCGGAAATACACTGCCAGGAATCGCTCCTTCAAATATCTATCTGTGCAAGGATAACAAATATGTAGCAATCGGAGCAAATGGAGACAGTATATTTGTAAGACTCACAGAAGCCATGGATAGAGTGGATTTGAGTGAAAATGATGAATACAAATCAAATGACGGTAGAGCAAAACACATGAAATATTTAGACGAGCAAATCGAGAAATGGACAAAAACATTAAATATTGAGGATGCTTTGAAGATCTTGGATAAATATCATGTGCCTGCCGGGAAAATTTATAATGTGTAAGATATGTTCAATGATGCTCATTTTAAAGCAAGAGAGATGATTGAAACAGTCAAAATCAATGCGAAAGAGAATCTAAAAGTCCCGGGAATTGTGCCAAAGTTCAGTAAAACTCCGGGAAAAATAAAGTGGGCAGGCTTAGGCTTGGGAGCAAATAACAAAGAGATTTATCAAGAAATGCTGGCTTTTAGTGATGAGGAGTTAGACAAAATGAAAAAAGATGGAATTATTTAGAACAATATTGTAACTATTTGAAACTTTTTTCCAGATATTTTTAAAATTAGCTGAAAAAAATTGACAAGTTACAAGGTTTTATATTAGAATAAAGACAAATTTTTTAAAAGGATTAAAACATGAAAATAAGAAATATATTTTTAAGTATATTGGTTTTATTTGCTACAACTTCAGTATTAAATGCGGCAAAAACTATGAGAGTAACTTTACAGTTACCTATAAAACATTCGCTTGGTCAAAATTGGCTTGAATTTAAAAAATTAGTTGAAAAAGGCACCAACGGTGAGGTTAAAGTTGTTATTTTTCCTTCAGCACAACTATATAAAGATAAACAAGTTCCGGGAGCTGTTGGAAGTGGCGCAGTTGAAGCCGGTTCTGCTTTAATGCTCAGATTTACAGGATCAGTGCCTATCGTTGATGTTGTATCACTACCGTTTTTCTTTAAAGATGAAGCAGCTCTAAGAGCAGCAGTTAAAAACGGATCTCATATGAGAACAATTTTGGATAAAGCAATTTTAAAAGAGACTGGTGCTAAAGTTTTGTGGTGGCAAGCATATAGCCACAATGTTTATTTAAATAATGGGAAACCTATAAGAGTTCCAGCTGATTTAAAAGGAAAAAAAGTAAGGACATATGGAAAAATTCTTGGTTGGACAGTTGAGCAATGTGGTGGATATCCTACGATTATGTCCGGTTCAAAACAGTTCTTGGCGTATCAACAACATGCAGTTGATGTCGGTATGACTGGTCTTTCAGCTGTTAAAAGCAGAAAACTTTATGAAGTTATGAAAAATGTTACACTCTCTTATGACAGTGTTATAGAATTTGTTGCGATTATAAATAACAAATTTTTCAACTCATTGAGTGCCAAAAATCAAAAAGTTATACTTGATGCTGCTTCAGTGGTGGAAAAACACTTAAGAGATCAAGTATATTCTGGAGAAGATAAGTTAGCAAAAGATTTAGAAAGCAAGATGAATGTAGTAAGATTGACTCCAGCAGAGAGAGCAAAATGGCAAACAATAGCAAAACCGGTAACACAAAGATTTTTAAAAGCGACAGGAAAATTGGGCAAAGAAGTTATCGAAGCGGCAAAAAAAGACGCAGCAGGAAAATAAATATAAAATAAAGCAAGAGATTTAGTAATCTCTTGCTAACATAAAGATTGAAATGATAAAAACTATTGATGCCATATCGGAATTTTTTGGAAAACTCTCAGCGTGGCTTTTTTTCTTTATTGGAATTATTGTAACTTATGAAGTAGCTGCTAGATATATTTTCGACAGCCCAACTATATGGGTTGATGAAGTTTCTTCTATAACTCAAATTTGGGCTACATATATTGGCATAGCATATGCACTAAAACATAAAGATATGATAGTGATAGATATAGCTTTTAAAGATCATAACTCTTTGATTAGAAAAATCTTAGAAACTTTCTCACTGTCGGTTATTATTGTCTTTAGTCTAATAACAGTTTATTATGGTTATCAAATATGGCTAGATTCTACTTTAAAAGGGCATAGAACAGATACCTTTTTATCTCTGCCAAAATGGTTTACACAAGCTTCCATATGGGTTGGTTTTTTGATATTATTTTTTCAGGCAGTTGTCGAAATTATAAAAGTATGGACTATTGGAATTAGTCAAAATGAAGAACTTGAAATGATAAAAGAGAGCGTTTAGTGACAGCATTTATAATTTTATTTATTCTTATCATAGTTCTTGTTATGAGAGTTCCTGTAGCATTTGCTCTTGGAGGTATGGGCGCGGCTCTTTTGGCATATTATCCGCTTCCTTTAAACGCTATTCCTCAAAGACTTTATGGAACGATGGACAGTTTTGAGCTTCTAGCAGTTCCTATGTTTTTATTGATGTCAAATGTCTTACTAAAAGGCAAGGTTGGCAAAGACTTGTTTGAAGCGGTACAAAGTTGGATAGGACATCTTCCCGGAGGTCTTGGAATTGCCACGATACTCTCTTGCGGTATATTTTCAGCGGTTTCAGGCTCATCTGTTGCAACTGCAGCGACGATAGGTACTGTTGCAATTCCTGAAATGACAAAAAGAGGCTATCCTAGGCATTTTGTTTATGGTCTTTTGGCAGCTGGTGGAACATTGGGGATTATGATACCTCCTTCAATACCACTTATTATTTATGGCGTTATATCTGAAACATCCATACCAAAACTTTTTTTGGCCGGAATCGGTCCGGGACTTTTTCTAATAGTAGTTTTCATAACATATAGTATTCTTTACTCAAAAATTAGCAAAAATTATCATCATATTCCAAAAGCTTCTTGGAAGCAAAGATATATTGCAAGTCTTAGAGCTTTACCGACAATACTAGTAGCTACTTCTGTTATAGGTTCGATTTACGCAGGAATTGCAACCCCATCTGAGAGTGCAGGGGTTGGTTTTATTATGGCGATGATCGTTACTTTTGCTATGGGTAGGATGAATTTTACTAAACTCAAAGATGCAGTTTATGACTCAGCAAAAACAACTATTATGATATTTATGATTATCGCAGGAGCTAAAGTATTTTCTTATGCCATAACTCTTTATATGATACCTCAAAATGTTTCGGAATTATTGATTGAAAATATTACAAATCCAACTCTTTTTATATTTGCTATCGGATTAGTGCTGTTGATAGTCGGCTTTTTCTTAGAGTCGTTATCTATGCTTCTTATTATGGTACCTGTTTTGTATCCGGCGATAATGGAAAAAGGGATAGATGGCATTTGGTTTGGGCTGTTTTTTGTGATATTGATAGAAACTGCGCTTATCACTCCGCCGGTTGGCATGAATCTTTTTATCATCCAAGCTATCTCAAATGCAAAGATAACAGAGATTGTAAGAGGCGTTTGGCCTTTTGTGCTAATAATGCTTGGAACTGCTGTATTATTATGGTTTTGGCAAGATTTAGCTTTGTATATCCCCTATCATTTTTGAATATTTTTCTAAAATTTTTAGATTTTTATGCTTTTTAGCACCTCTTACCAATATATTACATTTTTTTAAAATTTCCTCTCTGACTTCATCTTTATATTTTGAATCCAAAAATTTTTGAAGCGAATAAATATGATATCTGTCAATCGCAAATATAGAAGAAGAGAGTTGAGTATGTCCTGCATTTTTGACGATTTGTTCTTCTTCTATGAGCCCTATGTTGTATTTATGACTGATTCTAAGCCACAAATCATAATCTTCACAAACCTTTAAGTTTTCATCAAAAAAACCTATATCCATAAAGATACTCTTATGCAATATAATAGAACTCACTGCAATCTTACATGTAGAGATATTTTGCAAAAAACACTCACCACTTGGTTTAGTTAGAGAGCTTGGATATTTGATAGTTTTACCATTTCTTAGCCAATTTTCGCCTGTATGAGAAAATAGAATATCAGGATTATGTTCATGAAAAATTACTTGATTTTCTATTTTATTTTCCAACCACAAATCATCACTGTCTAAAAAAGCTATCCACTTGTTTTTAGCATTTTTTATACCAATATTTCTAGCATGCGAAACACCTAGATTTTTTGTTTTTATAATTCTTATATCTTTAATATTTTTTAATATTTCCTGGGTGTTATCAGTTGAGCCATCATCAACGATAATTATTTCATTAACTTTATAAGTTTGTTGTTTTATGGAGTTTATTGATTCTATTAAAAGTTTTGCCCTGTTAAAAGTAGGAATTATTGCAGATATCTTCAAATTTTAATCCTATTTATGATGAAAATGTGATATAATTGTAACATAAAAATTATTTTAAAAAGGAAAGAAATGGGATTATTTAGCTCAATTTTACACAAATTAGGTTTTGGCGAAGAAGAGAAAGAGAGTGCTCAACCGATAGAAGTAGCAAGTGCTGCCGAAGTTGTAGAAGAAGTTGCTCCTGCTGCGCAAGAGGGTGTTGAAGTAGCGGAAGAAGTTGTAGAAACCAAAGAAGTTCCGGTTGTAGATGTCATGAAACATCTTGAAGAATTATCAAGTAAGCATCCAGGATTTAATTGGAAAACTTCTATTGTTGACCTTTTAAAACTTTTAGGTTTAGAGAGTTCTTATTCATTTAGAAAAGAATTGGCAAAAGAGTTAGAGTGCCCGGCTGACTTGATGGATGATTCTGCCAAGATGAATATGTGGCTACATAAAACTGTTTTGAAGAAAATATCTGAAAATGGTGGAAATATACCAGAAGATTTATTAAGTTAAATATACATGTGCGGTATTTAAGTACCGCACAACCTAAATGTGCTCGATATTTTGAAGTTTTATATACATCATAGCTGTCATTATAGCATCACTTAAAGCATCATGTTTTCCAAATATAGGCAAATCCAAATCATTCATAATCGAGTCAAATCTAAGATCAATTCTGCCTTGGGGAACACTCCTTCTTTTTTTTCTATAGTATATCTGTGAAACTTCTATCTGTTTATTTGGTAGTTTTATACCAAGAAAAGGTTGTAAATATTTATTTATCATTTTTATATCAAATTCCAAATAATAACCCACAAGTGTACGATTTCCAATAAAATGCAAGAATTTTTCAAGAGCTTCTTGCGGATTATTACCATTTTGTAAATCTATATTTCTTATATAATGTATTTTTATACTTTCTTGGCTTATCTCTTGGCTTGGCTTTACAAAAAGTTCAAATTTCTTAGATGTCAGTATTTTATTGCCTTTGATTTTTACGGCACCGATAGACAAGATTTCATCTTTTTTAGGATTTAAACCAGTGGTTTCGGTATCGTATACAACAATTTCATCATGAGTGTCTTCGTTAAATAAAAAAGAAAATTTGTCATCTTTTAATTTTTTAAAATTTCTGTTTTTAAAATACTTTTTCAGCATTTAGCTTACCATATCTGTTTTGAAATGATGTTCTATAAACTTTTTGAAATTATTCACAATCTTAAAACTGTCTTTTAAAAGATCCAGCTCCAGTTTATTTAAACGGTTGATATTGACAATATTATTTCCTGATTTTTTATCAGTTTTTAGTTCGCTAAGCCTCTCTTTTAATCTCAAATTAATAAGAGTATCAAAAGATTCGATTAGCTCACTTGAAAACCTCTCTTCTAAAATACCAATTTTTACAAGTTCTTTGATTCTATCAATCGTATTTGTTTTTGTTATTTTATTTTCAAGCGACAAACTTCTGATTCCCTGCACTATAGGAAAAATTCCACCTTTTTTAACATCTAGTCGATCATGTTTGGTTTTTAGATTTGAAAACATACCTATTGGTGTTTCGAAAAGTAAAGAAGCTTTTGCAAAATTTGCCATTATTATCTCTTTTCCTTCTATCTTTTTAAAAATTGCATCTTTTAATTTGTCAAGTAATTCACTTTTTCCGGCAACACAGACAGAATCAAAAAATATGGCAAAATGCATATAATCATCACCGCTAGGAGCTTCTAGCCATCTTTCGATTTCAGATAAAAAATCTTTTGATCTTTTTCTCCAATAAGGGTTAGATACCATGATATTTCCATCACACTTAGGAAAGCCAAAATCAAGTAGAGTCTTGTTTAATTTTAACATGTATGGCTCAAACTCTTTTTCATCTTCAAAATCATCAATTATCAGTGCATTGTCCTGATCAGTCTTTAGTATTTGTTCTTTTCTTCCCTCACTGCCCATAACTAAAAGAGCTGCTTTGTCGGCTAGATGTATTGGCATAATCATTTCATAAAGTTTTTCATACACTTTTTCATTTAATTCAGAAATTAATTGAGAAATATACTCAACTTTTGTGCCTTTTGCATGTAGTTTTTTTATGATATTTATAAAATCTAAACTTGCATATTTTAACTCTTCTATGTTTTTTGCTTTTTTTATCTGAATAGATACCAAATGTGAATGATTAGCAAAATAGCTTAATAAGTCAAGTTGTTCAAGTATGCCAAATACTTTTTTGTCTTTTAAAACGACCAATCTTTTGATTGAGTTTTTGGTCATAAGTAAAAGGGCATTTGATAAAAAATCATCATATTTCATAGAGATTATCGGGTGAAGTGCTATCGGCCCAATTGGAGAGAATTTATCATAATTATTAAACAGAACATACTTTCTTATGGTGCTGTCAGTTACTATACCATACTCATAGTTTGCCCCATTTTTGACTATTATGCATTTGCTTTTGCCATTAACCATCTTTTTAAGTGCAGTCATTATGGGGGTATCCGCATCTACTATACAAGGAGAATGTATATATGTGTCAAAAACTCTTGCAATCATAAAACCAGAAAGTTCACTGCTGTATTCCTTTCGTTTTGCCGACTGAATTTTGTTTGCCAAATCCTGTATAAAAAAATCTTTAAATTTATCATTTTTTTCAAGTAGAGATTTAAAAACTTTTTTATCCAATTCAAAACATATAAGTTCTTCCAAAACTATAAATTCATTTTCTGTTTTATCATAAATCAAGGAGTCAGTATCAAAAAAATTTGAATCTGTAAATACTTTTGTAAGTTCATTATTATGAAATTCCCCAACTTCACCTTTTACTATGATATATAAAAAATTTGGTAAATTCTCATCAGATATCAGTAGAGTATCTTTTCCATAATAAGCGATATTTAAGGAATTTAAAGCCAGATTTAATTCTTTTTCCGTAAGTATTTCAAATGGATGAATGGATGTTAAAAATGATTTTTGGTCATGTAGGCTCATAGCATACCTTATACAGAGAAATTTGGTTGGTACAATTGTACCAACCAAATTATTTTAATGTGCTGAAGCGCTTCCCGCACCTCTTGGAACTCTTATTCTCTCAACCAATTCCTGTATGTGTTTTGGAGGAGGAGGAGTGATAGCACTAACTATGATAGCCACTATAAAGTGAAGTATCATACCGATTGTACCGATTCCTGTCGGAGCTATACCCCATAGATAATCAGCTTTGTCTCCACCCATAAATACAAAGTAAACAATGTATCCGAAAGTAAAGATAAGACCGGAAAGCATTCCGGCAATTGCACCTTCTCTATTCATTCTCTTGTAAAAAATTCCAAGGATAATAGCAGGAAAGAAAGATGCAGCTGCTAGTCCAAATGCAAATGCAATAACTTGTGCCACAAATCCAGGAGGATTTATACCTAAATAACCGGCGATTAATATGGCCACGATTGCAGCAAGACGAGCTGCCATTAATTCTGCTTTTTCACTAAGTTTAGATCTCCCGGTTACAGGATCTTTCATGAGTACCTGGCCAAGTAAATCATGTGAAATTGCGGTTGAAATAGCTAGCAAAAGTCCAGCAGCAGTTGAAAGAGCGGCTGCCAATCCACCAGCAGCGATAATTGCTATAACCCAGTTTGGTAAACCCGCAATTTCAGGGTTTGCAAGCACAATTATATCACGATCCAAGTAAACTTCATTTTCAATTTTTCCACTTGCTCTCATTTGACTTGCGGATTTATTGACTTTTCCAGCAGGATCTGATGTTAATCTTTCTCCGCTGGCACCTCTTTTGTTTATAAAATGAGGTTTGCCTTTTTTGCCGGTAAATGCTTTTCCGGCAGCAACTTGTATCTTGCCATCCCCATTTCTATCATTCCAGCCTATAAGTCCGGAATCTTCCCATGTTTTAAACCAGGAGCCTCTATTTATACTCCCATCACTGTTTTTTACTTCATTTTTCACAAATTTTGCATAATCAACATTTTGTAAATTTTTGATCAGGTTTAATCTTGCAAATGCTGCAACAGCAGGAATTTGAGTATATAAAATAGCGATAAAAACTAAAGCCCAACCAGCAGATATTCTAGCACCTTTTACAGTAGGAGTTGTAAAAAATCGTACTATTACATGTGGAAGACCGGCAGTTCCTAGCATCAATGCAGTTGTTAACATAAATACATTCCATGTTCCGCCATGGCTCACAGTATAGGCCGCAAACCCAAGGTCCGTCATAGAAGTATCTAATGCATGCAGAAGATATGTGCCACTATCTATCATTTTGATTCCATCATCAAAAGCAAATGGAATTTGTCCACCTAATCCAATTTGAGGTAAAAAAGTATCCGTAACTTGAAGTGAAAGAAAAATTGCAGGTACTGTAAAAGCAAAAATCATAACACAGTATTGAGCAACTTGAGTATAGGTAATTCCCTTCATACCGCCAAGAACAGCATAAATAAAAACAATACCCATTCCTATATATACACCCATGTTTACATCAACTTGTAAAAATCTTGAAAATACGATTCCAACACCTCTCATCTGTCCAGCAACATAAGTAAATGATATAAAAATAACACATATCACGGCAACTGCACGAGCAAAATCAGAATAATATCTATCACCGATAAAATCAGGAACAGTAAATTTTCCAAATTTTCTTAAATAAGGTGCTAAAAGCATAGCCAAAAGAACATATCCTCCAGTCCAGCCCATAAGATATGCACCACCATCGCTACCTTTTAGCGAAACTATACCGGCAAGCGAGATAAAAGAAGCCGCACTCATCCAATCAGCTCCTGTTGCCATACCGTTTAGTACAGGATGAACACCACCACCAGCAATATAAAATTCTTTAGTTGAACCCGCTTTTGCCCATATAGCGATACCTATATATAGTGCAAATGAAAGCCCAACGAATAGATAAATTAAACTTTGTAATTCCATATTATCATCCTTTTTTATTCGTGTACATCGTATTTTTCTTCAATTCTTTCCATCATTTTTGCATATACAAAGATAAGAATTACAAATACATATATTGAGCCTTGTTGAGCAAACCAAAATCCTAATTTAAAACCACCGAATGTTATAGCATTTAGCTCATCTATAAAGATGATACCGCAACCATAAGAGACTATAAACCAAATAGCTAACAGTTTGAGAATAGTAGTTATATTCTCTTTCCAATAAGCTTGGGCAGCATTATTGTCCATTGTTTCTCCTTTTTTTAAGATTGTGTAATATAGTAATTTATTAAAGTAGCATTATCATAGCATATGTAAAAATTATGTATTAATTTGAAATTATATGAAGAAATGTGTAAAAATGAAACAGTTAATAAGGAACAGGAGGTATATAACTTTCTGTTATTAAATTTGCAAGTGCGTTACTTAGTATTTCGTACCCTTTTGCATTTGGATGGATTTGATCTACTTTTAGCTTGTCGTCATTTTCAATTTTTTCTAGAGCACTATCTTCTATGGGAATGTCATATTGCTTAGCTAATTGATCATAAAGATCCGCAGTACGATATGTTAAATACTCAAGATATGGAACACCGACTAATACCACAAAAATCTTTTGTTTTTGGGCTAATTCTATCATTTTTGATAAGTTTGCTTTTATGTCTTTCATCTTTTTGCTTCTGATAAGATCATTTCCGCCTTCGCAAAGTATAAGAATTTGTGGTTTATACTTTTTTAAGAGCTTGGGCAGTCTTTCGAGTCCTTCTTTTGTCAATTCTCCGTTTACTCCGGCATTTATAACTTCGGTTTGAAGTAAATTGGATAGAATAGAGGGATAGTTCTTGTCCGCATCTACTCTGTATCCATAGGTTAGACTGTCTCCAAATGCAAGTATCTTAGTGTTTAGAGGTACAACTAGTGTGCCATCATAATTATTGTCATCCCCGGTATTAAAATAATTAAAAACAAAAATACCGATAACCGCAATAATTGCTAATTTTACATAACTCACTTTATTGCACCAATCCAAAATCACCGCCAAATGCCGCTAAAAAAAGATTTTTTAAATCATTTGCGTCTATCTTTTTGGCATTTGTTTGAGTTGAAGGATCATTGTATGCTAATGCCCCAATTTCATTTGCTCTTTCATCTGTAATTTTTGCCTCATTTAGTGTATGAGGAATTTCAAGTTTTCTTCTCAAGTCTAAAATATAATCTATAAAAGATTTTGTTGAAGGATTTTTAATGTCAATATACTCACATAATTTTACCATTTTATTTTCTATGACTAAGCTGTTTTGCTCTAGTGCATAAGGTAATATGATTGATTTTGCTAAACCGTGAGGCATATTGTAAAGACCTCCTAGTTGGTGAGCCACCGAATGAACAGAGCCTAATCCCTTTTGAAAAGCAGTAGCTCCCATCATAGCAGCTACGAGCATATTAGCTCTGGCAATTTTATTATGGGGCTTTTCGTAAGCGACTGTTAGATTTTCCTTTATGAGCCTTATGGATTCTATCGCAATTCCATCTGCCATAGGATGAAAACCTGGAGCACAGTATGCTTCGATTGAATGAACCAAAGCGTCAATTCCCGTCCATGCAGTTATATGTTTTGGTAAGTTATATGTTAAAATAGGATCAAGTATAACGATTGAAGGAAGCATTTTTGGATGAAATATTATTTTTTTAGCATGATTTACACTGTCGGTTATAACAGTAGCTCTTCCGACTTCTGAGCCAGTTCCCGCGGTTGTTGGGATAGCGATGGTTTTCGCAATTCCATTTTCATCTGCTGTGTTCCAGTTATCTCCCACATCTTCAAAATCCCAAACACTGAGTTTTTGACCTGACATAAATGCTATGGTTTTTCCGGCATCAAGTGCACTTCCTCCACCAAATGCTATTACCCCGTCATTTTTATTTTGCTTATAAGCTTTTACACCATTTTCAACATTTATGCCGGTTGGATTTGGCTGCACATCGCTAAAGACACAGAAAGGTATATCTTTTTCTTTTAAAGCTTTTGTTAAATCCTGCATAATCGGCAGTTTTACCAAGGCATCATCTGTAACTATCAGTGGATTTTTTATATCCAATTGTTTTAAGGCGTTAGATATATCTTGAATTCTGTTATCTCCAAACCAAATAGTAGTCGGATAGTTCCAATTTGTAGTTTGTGGCATCTATATTTCCTTGAAATGGATTGATTTTACGCGGGTAACCTGATCGTACCCAAAGGTTGAAAGTGAGATTCCTCTTCCTGTATCTTTGACACCCGTCCATGCAAGTCCCGGGTCAAGATAATCACATCTGTTCATAAATACTGTCCCAGTTTCGATTTGCGTTGAGAGTTCTTCTGCCTTTTTTATATCTTTTGTCCAAATCGAAGCGGTCAGTCCATAATCACTATCGTTCATAAGAGTTACGGCTTCGGCGTCGCTTTTGACTTTCATAATCCCAACTACCGGTCCAAAACTCTCTTCATTCATAACAGACATCGAGTGATTAACATCAACTAAAACCTGAGGAGCAAGATAAGGCGTGCCTTCTCTTGAATCAGGAAAAAGTTTTTCATCTACCAAGGCTTTTGCGCCACAGTTTAGAGCTTCTTTTATCTGATTTCTAACAAAATCACTGGCACTTATTTTAACCATTGGTCCAAGATTTGTATCACTTAATAATGGGTCTCCCAATTTATATTGCTTGGTTAGTTCTACAAATTTTTCAACGAAATCATCATAAATTTTCTCATCTACATAAATTCTCTCTATCCCGCAACAAGACTGTCCGGAGTTAAAAAATGAACCATCTACCAAATTGGAAACACTATATTCCAAATCAGCATCTGCTCTTACATAAGCCGGATCTTTCCCGCCAAGTTCTAGCCCACAAGGGATAAATTTTTCTTTTATTGCATCTTGGACAGCATGACCACCACCAACGGAGCCTGTAAAAAAGACTCCATCTACTCTTTTGTCTGCCAGCAAAAATGCACTGTCTTCATGATTTAAATAAAGTATAGAAAAAAGTCCTTCCGGCAAACCGGCTCTTTCAAAAGCTTCTTTATATTGTTTTGCAACTAAAGGAGTTTGGAGAGAATGTCTTAAAACTACAGCATTTCCGGCCAATAAAGCAGGAATTAAAACATTAACTGAAGTTAAAAACGGATAATTCCAAGGGCTGATAAGACAAATAGTGCCAAGTGGCTCTTTTATTATTTTTCTCTCAAAGCCTTCCATTGCTTTTGGATAATATGGTTTTAGACTCTCTTTGGCGATATCTAGCATATATTGAGCTCTCTCCTTGAAGCCGTTGATTTCGTAAACACTTTGACTAACAGGTCTTCCCATTTGTAAAGTTATCTCTCTGGCTATTTCATCTTTTTTGGAAACAACTTCATCTATAAATTTTTGTATATAAACTATTCTTTCATCAAGTGAAGTATTTGCCCACTTCTTTTGGACAATTTCTGCCTCTTTTAAGACTTCGTTTATATCATCCTTGGTATCTAAATTATCTTCGTAATAAACTGAATTGTCTATTGGTGTTATGGTTTTAAATGTCATTCCTCTCTCCTTAAATTATCTCAAAATATCGGATTAACTGCCAATCTGTTATAGCTTTTAACTGTTCGTTTTCTTCCCATTGCCTTGTCATGCTGTAGTGATCAATAAAAATCTCTCCAAAAATCTCTCTAGCTTCTTTTGAATTTTTTAATCTATCTGCAGCTACTCCTAAATTTTTAGGAAAACCAAACTCACTTGGGAGTTTTTTTTCATATGCATTTCCAACTATCGGTTCTGTTGGCTCAATTTTGTTTCTTATGCCCCAAAGACCACTTCCCGCAGCCGCGCTTAATGCGATATATGGATTTATATCGGCTGCACTTACTCTGTATTCTACTCTTTGTGATTTTGCATTTCCTATAATCGCACGAAGCGCACATGTACGGTTATCCACTCCCCAGGTAGCTTGAGTCGGTGCCCCAAAACCAGGAATCAATCTTGTGTAGGAGTTGCAAGTCGGTGAAATCATCGCTAGAATTTGAGGCATTAGTTTTTGCTGACCTCCTATAAACCATCTCATTTCATCAGATATTGTATCTTTTTTATTTTTATCATAGAAGATAGATTTTCCATTTTTATCTTGAGCTGAGATATGTAGATGTCCTGATTGTCCTGGATATTTATTTGACCATTTTGCCATAAAAGTTGCCATAAGAGATTTTTGCTCGCAAAGAACTTTTGTAAAAGTTTTGAAAAGCACTGCATTATCCGCAGCTGTCAATATGTCTCCATAATAAAGTGCAGCTTCTATCACTCCAGGACCGGTTTCGGTATGTAGGCCTTCTATTGGCATATCCATTGTTTCACACAATTCCAGCAATTCTTTATAAAAATCTGCATGTACGGAGTTTCGGATCAACGAATAGCCAAACATACCGGGAATAAAATTTTCCAGATTTTTATAATTTTTATCCCGAATACTTTTTGGAGTTTCGTTAAATAAGAAAAATTCAAATTCAGCAGCGCCAAAGAGAGTTATACCCATCTCATTACCTTGCTCTACCACTCTTTTCAAAAGAGTTCTTGGACAGACATCACTGTGTTTTCCGCCTTTTTTAAAGTCAACCAAAAAAGAATCGTATTTTCTTCGAGTGGTAATTCTCTACATGTAGAGATATCTATATGTCCTAATGCATCCGGATATGCATCTTTCCATCCTGTGATAGAGTCCTTTTCATATAGTTCATCATTGCAATCCCAGCCAAATATGACATCACAAAAACCAATCCCATTTTCCAAAATAGAAACAAATTTTTCTCTATTTATATACTTGCCTCTTAGTACTCCGTCTATATCGGTGGTTGCAAGTTTTATCTGCTTTATACCTCTTTTATCTATCAAATCTATGGCTTCAGTGGGTGTTGATATGTTCATATTTTTTCCTTCTTACATAATTATATCTCAAAAAAATTTTATTATGGTAAAATTTCATCAAAAAAGAGAATTTGTGATAAAAAAAGATATTGATTGGCTTGTAGTCGGTGCTTTAGTAACAGCTATGATAGTGTGGGCTAGCTCTTTTATAGCTCTAAAAGCAGCTCTTGAATCACTTGGGCCATTTACTATCATATTTGGAAGAATGTTCACGGCGAGCCTCTGGTTTGTCTATTTTATCAAACAATTTAGAAAATTAAAATTTACAAAAGAGGATATAAAATATATAGCTCTTATGACACTTTTTGAGCCTAGCTTATACTTTATATTTGAAGCAAATGCACTCAAAAACACAACTGCAGGGCAAGCTGGCATGATAACTTCAATGATGCCACTT
>JAJRPV010000056.1 GCA_024280575.1 Campylobacterales bacterium | reverse complement strand
TCCTACAGCTTCTTTTGGTGTAATTCCAAGATTTGGCATCATTCTTGCATGCGTTGGATACTTTCCAGGATGCTGTAAAAATTCAGCCATAGCCTCTTCTTTTGTACTTTTACCGGTCATTGATTGCATTGGGCCATTTTTACCCCAAGCCGGATCAAGCCAAGCTTTTGTAAGGTCTGGCGCATAATAACCACCATTACCAAGCAGCGTATGACAATCCATACAGTTTTTAGCTTGAGAAGCGAGTTTTCCAAGATGCAAAAGTGCATTTGCTTCTTTTTGAGAATAATCATCTCTACCAAAAAACTTCTCTTTTACTTTAAATAAAGAGTTACCTTTTCCATCATCACCGCCAATAACCGGTACTTCATGACCCCTGTTTTGGTTCATTTTGTACTCAACTTTGTAGTTAATTACGGTTGCCGAGGGAACCCTCTTAGTAATATGATCATCTATATCTTTTTGATTGCCCATAGATATTTGTCCCATAGTATCAAATGTCAACCATATCAACAAAAGTGAAGCAAAACCCGTTACCCATGTAGCAGATCTTTGCCAAAAACGATTATCCGACCAAACGGATACTTTTTTCCTAGACATTAGTCCTCCTTTTTAGTATATTTATGCATAAATTCCTAGCCATAAACAAAACAAAATTATTTATGGCTAGGAATTTAAAATGCATAAAGACCAATCTTTAGTTTTCATATCTTTCTTCAGATTTTGTTATAAGATAGTAATATATATGAGGAACCATCAGATAAGCAATCATAGTAACCAACATAGCTTTCACAGTGAATGGTTGACTATGTATCTTCATCGTAAGAAAATATGTACAGTAAATTTGTAAACCCCAAAAGAAATATGCTAAAAACATATATGCTTTTTTTAGTTTTTGCATTTTTACAAGCGTTACGATACCAGCATAAAATGCCCCGAAAATTAAAATAAATGCAGCAGAAACGAAAATAGGAAGAAAATCATTTAATTCAATAATGAGTCTAACATATAATGGTTGTATCATAAGTATTCCTTATTTTGTATATAACAAATATATATACAATAATTATTATATATTATTATATTATATAAAGCTTATAAAAACATTGATTTACATCAATTTAATTAATTTACTGATATATTTATGGCATTCCTGAAAAATTAAGGAGATGCTAAATATTTTGTTGTAATATATGTGTAAAGTTTCAAAGGTGGCTTGTTTGAGAGATATATTGTTTATCTTGGTTTTTTCAGTGGTTTTGCTCTTCTTCTCAATATATCCTGCTATAAGAATTGTTGAATTTTTCGATAAAAAAGGCAAGCTAAATAGTTTCCAATTTAATTTATATACTGTTGTCCTGACTATTCTTATATCATTGACTGGCGGACTATTTTTGAGATATTTTTAAAGGATCGTAATGTCTTATTTTCCAGCTTTTATAAAATTAGATAACCAAAAGATACTTATAGTTGGGGGAGGATATATAGCTTATGAAAAGCTTATTCATTTACTTGATTTTACTCAAGATATATCACTGATTTCCGCAAATTTTTCGCAAGAAATTATGAATAAAATAGGGAAAAAAAATCTTTTTTACGAGAAGAGGGCATACAAAAAAGGAGATATAAAAGATTTTAAAATAGTGATAGTTGCAGTTGATGATATATCTTTGCAAAAAGATATATTTGAAGAGTCAAAAAAATATAATTGTCTTTGTAATGCGGTGGATTCAGTAGATTATTGTGATTTTATTTTTCCTTCCTATGTGAAGAAAGATGACTTGACTATTGCTATTTCGACTTCTGGTTCTTCTCCTGCGCTTGCTAAGCATTTAAGGATTTATCTCTCAAAATTGATACCGGAAAATATATCTGATTTCTTGAAAGAGATGAAAAATTTACGAAAATCACTCCCAGAAGGCAAGGAGAGGATGAAGATGCTTGATGATAAAGCGGAAAATTTTATAAAACAATTTTAGTCTTTAAGCTTGAATGATAAAAACAATGAAAGCAGAAGAATAACTATCGTTATGCTATACAAAACTGAATAGTTGCTAAAATGCAAAATCGCCCCTCCTAGAACAGAGAAAAATATCCCAAATGAGACTATGTTTACTTGAAGTGCTACATATGTAGGTCTTAGTTTTGGTGGCGCTAAAATCAGTATTAAATTTCCAGATGCTATTCTATTTCCATCAGTTGCTGCACCTATTAAGAAAAAGATTGTCATATACATGTAGAGGTTTGTACTAATAAAAGCAAGAAGTATAGCGATAATATGTAGTGCAATAGAGATGATACTTGTTAGTTTATTGTGCCCTTTACCACTTAGATTACCCCATAAAAAGTTGCTTAGCATTGCACCTACCATTTGAGAAGTGATGAGTGTGCCTACTGCCACACCATTTAAATTTATGCTCTCTTTTGCGTGTAATATTATAAATGGTAAAGCGATTAGATAACCATATGCAAAAAGGAATGTGCTTAACTGAACTTGTAGATCTTTATCACTCTTGAGTGTTTGCCATGAGTTCTTGAGAAATTTTTTAAAAGAGTTTTCTCTTGCCGGTATATCCTCCTTTGCAGGTTCGTCAATAGTTGCAAAAGTGATATATCCTATCGACATTATGAAAGAGCTTAACATAAAGAGATAGCCAAAACTGTATGGGGCTTTGAATTTTTCTAATACTATGGCAGTTATAGCACCACTGATAAGCCCACCAAGTCCGCTGAAAAATTGTCTATAAGCCATAGTTTTGCCACGAAATTTATGTGAAAAAATCTTGGCAACTATGTCTTTAAAATAGATAGCGCCAAAGCCGGCACTAAAAGAAAAACCAAAGAGCCCTAAACCTATGCAAACAAGAGTAAGATTGGGATAATCTTTTCCTAAAAAATTTATAGCTACACCGATAAGAAACCAAGAGAAAAAACGAAATACAAAAACTCGCCTGAGATACGGCAACATTTTCTCATAACTTTGTGATTTAAATGCAGCAAATAGTTGTACGACTATCGCACCACCCCTAAGAAGAGTGGCAAAGAGTCCCACGACCATAGAGCTTCCACCAAAGTAGTTTACCATTAAAGGCAATATGGTCGAAGGCTCAGCGATAGTGACACCAATAGTAAGAAAAAATCCATGCAGTATGTTTTTAATGTGATTTGATAATTTATCCAAAGTAGTGCCAATCCTGATTAAGATTGGCGTATTATATCTTTTTGCTTGTTAAAAAAGGTTTAGTTTTTAAACCAATTTAATTGTTCTCTCAATTTAATTACTTTACCTACAACTATTAGTGCAGGAGTTGGTATCCCGTTTGAAAGTTCGACGATATTTTCAAGTGTTCCTACTATTGTCTTTTGCTCTTTTGTAGTTCCTTTTGATATCACGGCACAAGGAAAATCCTTGGGTTTTCCAATTTCCATTAGTTTCTTGGATATTTTAGATAAATTATGGAGTCCCATCAAAAAAACCAAAGTGTCATCTCCTTTGAAACTATCCCAATCTATTTGAGAATTTTTTTTCTTTGGTGATTCATGCCCTGTTATAACTCGAAAGGATACTGCCACACCTCTATGGGTAACAGGAATTCCTGCATATGCAGGAACACTTATAGCAGAAGTGATTCCGGGAATAACTTCAAACTTTACATTTTTTTCTCTAAGATATCCACCTTCTTCACCACCTCTTCCGAAAACAAAGGGATCTCCTCCTTTAAGTCTTACAACAACATTGTGTTTTAAAGAATTTTGATATATAGTTTCATTTATTTCATCTTGGGGCATTATATGATGACCATCTTCTTTTCCGACATATACAAATTTACAGCCATTTTTTGCTTCTTTTAAAATCTCGGGATTTGCAAG
>JAJRPV010000055.1 GCA_024280575.1 Campylobacterales bacterium | reverse complement strand
AATTACAAAATAGAGGATGAAATATGTCAATATACAACAAAGGGCTAAATAACTTATGAATGCAAGAGTAGATACAATTTGTAAAAAAAAGTATCAGCCGTTTATAAAATGGGTTGGTGGTAAAAGAGGATTGTTGAAACAAATCTTAGATAAACTTCCTAAAAAATTTGAAAATTACCATGAGCCATTTTTGGGTGGTGGGGCACTATTTTTTGAGCTATATTCAAGAGAGTTGTTAAGAGATAAACAAATATTTTTATCTGATATTAATTCTGAATTAATCAATGCTTATAATGTAATAAAAAACAATCCTTTGGAATTAATAGATAATCTTGAAGAGTATAAAGAGAAGCATAATAAAGAGTTTTATTATAAAATTAGAGAGTTAGACAGGCAAAGTGATTTTCAAAATTTACCTGATATAAAAAGGGCTACAAGATTTATATATCTAAATAAAACTTGCTTCAACGGACTTTACAGGGTAAACAAAAAAGGATATTTTAATACTCCAATAGGAAGTTATAAAAACCCGAACATAGCAGATAGAGAAACAATTTTAAATGCAAGCGAGGCATTACAAAATGCAATCATCACAAATAAATCATTTAACGATGTTTTAAATCATGTAAATACAAATGATTTAGTTTATTTTGATCCTCCATACTATCCATTGACACAAACTGCCAATTTTACAGCTTATGACGAAAATTTATTTTTAGATGAAAAACAAAGAGAGCTATTTGATATTTTTGAAGAATTGCATAAAAAAGAGTGTTTTATTTTGCATAGTAATTCTGATACAGATTTTATAAAAGAGTTATATCAAGAACATAATATTGAGTTTGTTCAAGCCAGTAGATTTATTAATAGTAAAAGTAGTGGTCGTGGAAAAATTAATGAAGTTTTAATAAAAAATAAGGAAATATAAATGGCTTCAAATAAAGCATGGAAACAAATTTTTAAAGTAAATAGTATAGCTAAACATGATTTTTCTAAAGCACCATTTGTTTTAAATAGCGAACAAATTAAAGCAGCAACGCAAAAATTTAAAAAAACTGCAGATAAGGAAGTTCGTCTTTTATGCAAGCAAGATTCTAAAGCCGATAAACCAGATATTTTTATTAAAGACGACCTATTTTTATTACCTAAAAAAATGGGGAATATTATATTCTAAAGGGCGAAGGATATGTTGATATACCTGATATCACATCTCCTATTATTGACTATACCTCCAAACTAAATTTTTGTCTTGATACTTCCAAAGTAGGTGATTCTGAAATGCAACATTTAGACTATGCATACGCTTCGAGCATTATTAGAACTTTTATGAATGATGAAAGTTTGGTTTTAACAATCAGGGGTAGAAAATACACACCAGAGTTTAGTTTTTCCGTAAATAATTTTAAGATAACAACAAAAAGTGTTCAAACAGAAGTTGATGCTGGCTATGAGGGAAAAAATCAAGTTGTATTAGTTGAGGCAAAAAATTCAAAATCTTCGAATACGATTATTAGGCAATTGTTTTATCCATATAAACAATGGAAGCAGTATACCAAACAAGACGTGAAATGCTTGTTTTTTGAAAAAAGAGGGGATATTTTCTATATCTGGGAATTTATTTTTAATGATGAAAATGACTACAATAGTATATTACTGTCTAGAAGTGCAAGATATAAGATAAAATGTCAGTAATTAAAAAATTACACCCTGAAAATTTTGAACAAGAGTGTACTACCGTTTGGAGTTTTGCTAGGCGAGGAAATTGGGCTACACATAACTCAAAATATAGAGGAAATTGGGCTCCAGAAGTTGTAAGAAATCTGATAATAAGATATTCAGAAGAAAATGATTATTTGCTTGATCCTATGGTTGGCGGTGGCACAACAGCAATAGAATGCAAGCTTTTAAATAGAAACTTATTAGGATTGGATATAAATCCAAATGCTATAAAGACTACGCAAACTCTTTTGGAATTTGAGAGTGCTTTTAATCCAAAAATTAAATTGGATTTGAATGACAGTAGAAGTTTGCCAATGTTGCAGAACGAGTCTATAGATTTTATTTTAAATCATCCTCCTTATGTTGATATTATAAAATACTCCGACAAAAAAATCAAAGAGGACTTATCAAATATTCATGATTTAGATGAGTTTTGCGATGAGATTGAGAAAGTGGCACTTGAGTTTTACAGAGTTTTAAAAAGAGACAAATATTGTGCAATATTGATAGGAGATACAAGAAGAAAAAAGATGTACCAACCTTTGGCATTTAAGGTTATGGAAAGGTTTTTAAAAGTCGGCTTTGTGCTAAAAGAAGACATAATCAAACATCAGCATAATTGCAAGGCGACAGGATTTTGGGTGAATAAATCAAAAGATTATAACTTTTTACTAATCATGCATGAACATTTATTTGTATTTCAAAAAACAGTATAGCGACACAAGCAACTTGACATTATAGCGAGTTTTGCAAATATGGTGTGTAATATTAGTAACCAATAATCTGTTTTCTAAGCATATTAATAGTATAATCCCCATAATTTTTAACTTAACAAGGAGCAGATTAACATGAAAAGAGCTATTAATTTTGGTGCAGGTCCTTCTGCGATACCGACTGAAGTATTGCTGGAAGTTCAAAAAGATTTACTAGATTTTAAAGGAAGTGGTCTTTCTATCATGGAGGCTTCTCACAGATCTAAAGTGTATGATGAAGTGCATAACGAAGCTATCTCTTTGATGAGAGAGTTATATAAAATTCCACAAGATTATGAAGTTATGTTTTTACAAGGTGGAGCTTCCTTACAGTTTGCTATGGTTCCTATGAACTTGGCAAAAGAGGGTAAAGTGCAATTTGCAGATACAGGCGCTTGGTCGGTAAAAGCTATAAAAGAGGCAAAGATTCAAGATATTGATTATGAAGTGGTAGCTAGTTCGAAAGAGAGTTCTTATGATAGAATACCTGAAAATATTGTGTTTTCTGATGATGCAGATTATGCCTATATCACATCAACAATACTATATACGGAACGCAATATAAAGAATTTCCTCTTACAAAAGCTCATTTAATTGTTGATGCTTCTAGTGATATATTTTCATATCTTGTTGACTGGTCCAAGATAGATATGATGTTTGCAGGAGCACAGAAAAATGCGGGCCCCTCAGGTGTTACTATAGTGATTGCAAAAAGAGATTTGATAGACAGTGCTAAAAAAAATCTTCCTAGTATGCTTCAATACAGAACTTATGCAAACAATAATTCTCTATACAATACCCCACCGACTTTTGGTATATATATCATTAATCTTATAATGAAATGGATAAAAGAAAAGGGCGGTATAGAGGCTATAAATAGACAAAATATCGAAAAAGCAAATCTACTGTATGATGCGATAGATAATAGTCAGGGTTTTTATACGGGTCATGCACAAAAAGATTCAAGATCTTTGATGAATGTCTCTTTTAACATAAAAGGCAAAGACAGTGTCCTTGAAAGCAAGCTGATTGAAGAGACGATAAAAGCAGGCATGATTGGACTCAAAGGACATCGTTCAATCGGTGGTCTTAGGGCATCAATTTACAATGCTATGACACTTGAGGGTGTGAATGAATTGGTAAAATTGATGAATAAATTTGCAAAAGAAAATAGTTGAGGATGACAAATGTTTAAAATACAAACTCTAAATAAAATATCTCCAAAAGGATTGGATACTTTTTCACTAGAAAGATATGAGATAGCAAGTGAATTTATAAATCCTGATGGGATTATACTTAGAAGTTTTAAAATGCACGATATGAAACTTTCCAAAAATCTCAAAGCGATAGCAAGAGCAGGCGCAGGTGTGAACAATATACCTATTGAAAAGTGTTCACAAAAGGGCATAGTTGTGTTTAATACTCCAGGAGCCAATGCAAATGCCGTAAAGGAGTTGGTATTAGCTAGCATGTTTATCTCTTCCCGTGACATCATTGGTGGGGTAAATTGGGTAAACAGTATAAAAGATAAAGGCGATAAAGTAGTCTCTCTTGTAGAAAAAGAGAAGTCAAAATTTGCAGGCAATGAGCTAAAGGGTAAAAAACTCGGCGTCGTAGGTTTGGGTGCTATCGGTGCGATGGTTGCAAACGATGCACTCTCTCTTGGTATGGAAGTCGTAGGGTATGATCCTTATTTATCTGTTGATGCGGCATGGGAGTTATCTAGTAAAGTGCAAAAAGCGACAGGGTTGGAAACACTTCTGAAAGAAGTTGATTATTTAACGATACATGTACCACTTCTTGATAGTACGAAAGGCATGTATAATGCTGAAAAATTTGCTATGATGAAAAAAGGCATAAAAATCATAAATCTGGCAAGAGGCGGTTTGATAAACAACAAAGATATAAAAGAAGCTTTGAAAGATGGAAAAGTCGGCTGTTATATCACTGATTTTCCAAGTGCAGATATATTAGGAGTCGATGGTGTTATAGCCATCCCTCATCTAGGTGCTTCAACGCAAGAATCTGAAGATAATTGCGCTCTTATGGCATCGCTTGAGATGAAAGAATTTTTAGAGACGGGAAATATCAAAAACTCCGTAAACTTTCCAAATTGCCAATTACCGAAAAAAGATGACAGAAAAAGAATAATCATAGCAAATAAAAATATTCCAAATATGATTAGTATCATAACGACACTTCTTGCACAAAACAGTATCAATATCCAAGATATGATAAATAAAAGTAAAAATGATTTAGCTTACAATATCATAGATACAAGCAGCAAAGTATCTGATGATGTTCTGGATAAAATTAAAAACATAGAAGGTGTTTGGATGACCAGGGTTATAGAGTAGTACCTTGAAAATAGAGGATTTTTCATTGGATAAAGAACCGACAAAACGAGATATTTTTAAAGCAAATCTCTTAAAACAGTTAAAGCCAAAAACAAGCTGGGGAAGCTTGGTAGGTATATTTGTATTTTTCTTTCTACCCGAAATCATAGCCTTTTTCTGGGGAGACAGGATTATCGCTTATTCAAATTTTATGCAACAACATACAGATGATTATCTGATGCAAAAGATGTACGGTTACCTAAAAATGTTCGGTGAAAATAGCCTCTTTAATATAATCCTGGGCTTTGGGCTTATAGGCTGGTTTTTCTATGAAAGAAGAAAATAGTACTTTATTTCCTATATTGTGCCTATTCTAAATTTTTGATATAATACTATAAATAAGGATGATTATTTGCCAACTTTACTTAATATGAACGGTTTTAAATTTTTCTTTTATGCGAATGAACATAAGCCAAAGCATATACATGTTGTAAAAGGCGAAGGTTTTGCTAAAGTAGAATTGGAAAATTTAAAAGTAGTACAAAACTACCTAAAACCTAAAGATTTAAAATTGGCACTTGAGATTATCAAAGAAAATCAAAATAACTTTATAAGGATTTGGAATGAATGGTTTAATTAAAGGCAAAGAAGTCCATTTTGATGATGAATATCTACATGTAAAACTTGAAGATGGGAGAATTATATCTACACCTATGAAATGGTATGAAACGCTAAAAAATGCTTCTATTTCAGAGTTGAAAGATTATAAATTTATCTGTATGGGTACGGGAATTGAGTGGGAATCCATAGATTATCATTTGAGTATAGAGAGTATGCTTGAACTTTCATTGAAAGATGTTGCATAGAATAGTTAAATAATTCAATTGAAAGAAGAAAATAATCTTATAGGCTAGCCCTACATGTAGGGCTAGCAAAAATGTCTATTTCCAATAATACTTAGCTCTGTCTCCTAGTTTGTCTTCTATCTCTAAAAGTCTGTTGTATTTTGCCAATCTTTCACTTCTTGAAGATGATCCTGTCTTTAGATGACCTGTGCCTAAAGCTACTGTGAAGTCTGCCAAAAATGTATCGCATGTTTCGCCCGAGCGATGTGATACGAAAGCTCTCCAACCATGCTCATAGCATAATCTTACGGCATCTACTGTTTCGCTGACTGATCCGATTTGATTTAGTTTAATTAATGAAGCATTTGCAGTGTGTTCTTTTATGCCTCTTTCTATAAATTTTGTATTTGTAACAAAGATATCATCTCCTACAACTTCTATCTTGTCGCCTAACTCTTTTGTGAATTTTTTAAATCCATCCCAATCTTCTTCTGCTAGTGGATCTTCCCATAAAATGATAGGGTATTTTTTGACCCACTCTTTTGCCATTTCTATCAAATCATCACTTGTTTTGATGCCGGCACCTGACCATTTGAGGTCGTATTTACCGGCTTTTCCCACAACAAAAGAGGTGGCGGCACTATCTAACGCGATTGATATATCAACTCCGGGTTTGTAGCCACTTTTTTCGATTGCTTCGATGATGATTTCTATAGCATCTTCATTACTTGCGAGATTTGGTGCAAAACCGCCTTCATCGCCCACAGAAGTTGCCATACCTCTATCTTTTAATAGTTTTTTTAGAGTATGAAAAGTTTCAGAAACATATCTCAAACCCTCTTTGAAAGTCGGTGCTCCAAAAGGCACGGCCATAAACTCTTGTATATCTACGCTATTGTCCGCATGTTCTCCTCCATTTAGGATGTTCATACAGGGAACTGGAATTCTATTTGCCTCCGTGCCTCCCAAATATTCAAATATTTCAAGATTATGGCTGGCCGCTGCTGCCTTGGTTGTTGCCATTGATACGCCTAAAATCGCATTTGCTCCTAGTTTATCTTTGTTTGGTGTTCCATCAAGATTGATAAGCAACTCATCTATTTTCATCTGTTCTGTCGCATCCAAACCAACAAGTGCCGGAGCTATTATGTCGTTTACATTTTCAACAGCTCTTAAAACACCTTTGCCGCCATATCTTGCTTTATCGCCATCTCTTAGCTCGCAAGCTTCATATTCGCCTGTACTTGCTCCGCTTGGTACCGAAGATTTTACTTTTGTGCCATCTTCTAGTTCCATAAATACTCTAACAGTAGGATTTCCTCTCGAATCAAGAATCTCCATGGCTCTTGTTTTTTTAATCTTACTACTCATCTTTTCCCCCTTATTATTAAATTTTTATCTATATTTTTGAAACCTTTGATTAAGTCATCTTTTTTTACTCGGTCATTTAAATCTATATAGTAGCTGTATATTAAATCATTCATATTTTTATTTATTTCCATCCGAAGAAAACTGTTTGGAAAGTTTGACAAAGTTTTTCTAGGTGCATTTTGATTGCTATTGCATACGATATTTGCTTTACAAGAAACCAAAAAGAAATATTGGCATTTTTCTTGAAACGGATAAAGTTTTTTAAGAGTTTTTTCCATTAATTTGTTTTTAGGAAAAATTGATAGTTTTAAACAAGGTATTGTTTTGTTTTTGTAAGATTTATCATATAATTTTGAGACAGATTTATCCATGCAACCTACAAATAAGAGAAAAATTAAAACAAAAGAGAAGATTTTCATGAGGTTTGCTTTTCTTGAAACAGGGTGCAATCAACACCACTGTTTTTCTTAACGACAATTGAGCAAACCATCTTTGATTTGAAATTATAAGCTTTGCAACCATGTGGTCTGTTCTTATCCCAAGTTATATAATAATATTTACACTTTCGGCACACTATTTTTTGAGTCATTTTACTAGCCTATATAGCATTTGATAAGCTATATTATACTACAATTTTATTTCAAAAATTATTTTAGGAGAAATAAAATGAAATATACAGAAATTCTATTTCGTGCAAAAGTAGCGAGGAATTTTTTCGGAATTTACTTCCGCAAAAAGGGGGCAATAAAATGAAATGTCCAAAAGGATTTCGTGGTAAGTATTTTTCACTTGCTGCTATCCTTGCTGTGAGTGCGAGTGTCAGTCTGGCTAGTACAACTACTAGTTATCAAGATTCACAAAGTAGTATCCAAAAGCAAGATGAGTATAGCCAAAGTGAAGAAGAAACGCCACCATTGGAAGAGAGCCCAATCGTTGTCATATCGAAAAAGATTAAGACTAAAAAGTCTCATATATATACTGCTTCAAAGAGTCTTTTAAGCTCGACAAATTTGAGCGATAATGTCAATACTATCACTTCACAAGAGATCAAACTCCAAGGTTTTACTACTGTTACGCAAGCATTACAATCGATACCGGGAGTCAGTTTTACTAGAAACGGTGGATTAGGAGAGAGTAGTAGCCTGTTTTTGCAGGGAATGTCAAATAAATACACGCTAGTGCTGATTGACGGTGTAAGATATAATGATCCGACAAATACTTCTGGTGCGGATTTGAGTCAGTTGATGCTTGATGATGTGGATAAAATAGAAGTTATAAAAGGTGCCCAAAGTGGAGTTTGGGGAGCAGATGCAGCAGCTGGGGTTGTTAATATCATCACAAAAAGTGCAAAACCAGGAAGTCATGCTTCAATATCTGCCGAAGCAGGAAGCTACAAACGCAGAAGTTTAGCTATATCACTTTCAAAAAGAACTCGCAAATATGATTTTCAACTCAATGTTTTTAGAATTACCGAACAGGGATTTAGTGCTAAAGCTCCGATAGAAAAAGATTTGGACAAATATGAAAAAGATCCATACAGAAATACAACCGTAAATCTAAAGACAGGGTATTGGATAAATCCGTTTAACCGAATCGAATTTGGTTATCACGATATAAATTCACTGACAAATTATGATGGATTTGGGCCAGATACGAAGCAAAGGTCTGATTATCGTGGAAAATCAGGATATTTGAAATATAAGCATATAATTGGTAGAAATACGATAGAAGCCACCGTATCGCAGAGTTATTTCCACAACAAACAACTAGATGCAACTTATGGTATCAAAGATTCGATAGGGAAAATACCCTCTTTGGAGATAAAAAATAGATTGAGATATGGAAAAAACAACTCTTTTGTAGCTGGTATAGACTATAAAAAAAGAGATGTGTATTATACTCAAGTCGGAAGCAGTGAAAAAAAACAGAGCGATATAAATAAGGCTCTTTTCGTAAATAACACGACTCATCTTGGTAAATTTGTACTCTCTCAAGCTTTGAGATATGACTATTTTGATGATTTTGACAATAAACTTACTGGCAAATTGGGTGTAAAATATATTGTTAACAAAAATTTTAATATTTATGCAAATGCCGGAACGGGCTATAAGACACCAAATATGATGGACATGATAAATATATGGGGAGTTAGTAACTTTGATTTGAAACCAGAGAAAATCAGAAGTTATAATGCCGGCTTAAACTATTTTGGATTTGGTATAAATATCTTTAGAAACGAGATTAAGGATATGATAGTTTGGAACAATGCAATCTATCCCACACCGGGACAAAATATCAATATAGCCGGAACTTCAGTGTTAAAAGGCGTAGAATTATCATATCAACAAATGTTTTTTGATAGAGTGTTACTCGGCGCAAACTATACTTATATCGATGCAAAAGATAAAGATTCCAACAGGTTGTTAAGAAGACCTAGGTACCAAATCGGCTTCAACGCTTCATATTGGGCTACAAAAGATTTTATTATCAGCGCAAATGGAACTTATACAGGCTCCCGTGCAGATAAAGATTTTTCAACTTGGCCTGCGACAAATGTAGATACAGGTAAATATCTTCTTTTAAATGCAAAAGTTGATTATAAGATAAATAAAACATGGAATACTTATCTTAAAATAAATAATGCCTTAGATAAAATATACCAAAGCGTATATGGTTACGGCACGGCTAGAAGAAGCTTTTATATTGGAGTGAGTGCTAAGTTTTGAGAACTCTACATGTAAGAGCTTATCTGTACTATAAGTTTTTAAATTCACTGTTTTTGGGGTTGAGTGTAGGGAGTATATTTGTTTTATATACTCCACTTCAGCCCTCTATATATTCTTTGGGTGGGATTTTTTTGGCTTTGGGTATGTTGGTTTTGGCTAAATTTTATGACAAGATTATGAATTTAGAGTTCTTTTTTTATATAACTCTTTTTGTAGAGTTTGTTGTGCTTGTTTTTGTTGCCTCTTTTTTGATT
>JAJRPV010000054.1 GCA_024280575.1 Campylobacterales bacterium | reverse complement strand
TTTTGTAAATAGAATTGACGATACAACCTTTATGAAAGATTGGGAAGATTTTAAATCATATGATGTGATCAATATCTTTGGACACTGCAATTTCAGTGAAGTTCTAAGAGGAAAAAACTATACATGTATAGATACGGGTTGCTGCTATGGCAATAAACTAACAGCTATAAATCTTGAAACACTAGAAACGGTTGAGCAAAAAACCGATAAAAGAGATATTAGCTTATAGGCAAACTTTCTACATAAATTGATTGGCTAGGAAAAGCAAATGAGGCTCCGTTTTTTTCGATAATTTCCATAATTTTGAAATTTACATCTTCTTTTACTTCTAAAAATTTTACCCAATTTGTCGTAGTTGTAAAGAAATAACAAAATATACTAAGAGAACTATCAGCAAATTCATCAAAGCGAATCATAATGGTGTCTTTATGGATTTGGTCATGATTTTTTAGCATATCTCTTAAATCTTCGAGTATTTTTTGCATCTGTTTTTTTGAGGTGCTGTATGGAAGTCCTAGTCTTGCTTTTATCCTTCTTTTGCCCATTTTTGTCCAGTTTGTGATAGGAGAATTTGCGATTGTCGCATTTGGAACACTGATGAGAGCTTGTGTAAAAGCTCGAACTCTAGTTGAGCGAATTCCTATATTTTCCACCGTTCCTTCAACATCAGGAGTTTGAATCCAATCACCCATCTTAAACGGTCGGTCCGTAAATATCACAAGTGATCCAAAAAGATTGGCGGCAGTGTCTTTGGCAGCCAAAGCAAATGCCATACCTACCAAACCAAGTGAGGCCAAAAATGCACTGACATTTATACCCCAGCCTTGAAGTATGCTCATGATACCTATGATGACAGTCAATATTTTAAGAGCTTTCACCATAAAATTTTCTATATCAGAGCTTAGTTTTTTGCCGAGTTTGGAGTAAAATTTATCAAATATTAAAGCAAATTTACCTATCAGTCTATATACAAACCAAAATAGCAAAAAGGTTGCAAGTGTCTGCACTATTTTATCTAAAAAAATATCAAATCTTGGGATTTTCAGCCACTCTTTGGCGAGATAAAACCCAATCAGGATGATAGAAAATTTTAATGGTGCTTCTATCGTGCTTAAGATATCATCATCCACCGTTGTTTTGGTTTTTTTTGTTATTTTATTTAGCATTTTAACAATCATTTTACTGATAATATTGCTAAATACCAACGCGATAAAAAATATAATAAAGGCTATAATTATATCTTGCATACTTATGTCTAAAATCTTATAAGCAAGAAGTTCTTTGAAATCCATTTGGACTCCTTAAAAATTTATATATTAGTTTAACATATTATGAGATATACTCACATTAAAAAAGGATAGTAATTGAGTGTTTCCATTTTAATTTTGATTGGAATTATTCTTTTTTTGTGCAGTGTTATACAAGGCATCGTTGGATTTGCTTTTAATATCTTTGCAATTCCACTTCTTATTTGGAGTGGATTTGAATTGCCTGAAGCTATCTCTATAACTTCTATACCAATATTTTTCCAATCACTGACTTCAACATATAAATTGCGCACGCATGTAATTTGGAAAGAAGTATGGGTAGGTGCAATTTTCAGATATATGGGTATTCCCATAGGCATATTTTTACTTACTTTGATTAGCACTTTTGATAAAAGCAGTATAAAACAGATAGTAGGAATTGCCATTTTGCTGATAGTGATAACTCAGACATTATTAAAAGTCAAACCAAGAGAAAAGGTAGGCTTTATTTGGACTTTTATCGCTTTTTTTACGAGCGGATTAACACTGGGTTTGATATCTATGGGAGGACCACCTGCGATTTTATGGGTAATGGCTCACAAATGGAGTGCCTTGACGACTAGAGCATTTTTGTCGGCGCTTTTCTTTTTGGCTTCACCTTTGCAGTTAATACTTTTATACTATAATTTTGGGGATAAATTATTAAATTTTTTTATGACGGGTTTGGCTTTTTCACCTTTGGTTATAGTTGCGACAATCTGGGGTGTTAAATTAGGTGAATTTTTAGATAGGGAAAAACTTAAAAAAATTGTTTTGTCTCTTTTGGTAATCACATCTTTAGTGTCAATTTTTTCACCATATTTAAGGAGTTGATATGCGCATTATTTTAATTATATTGCTATTTTTAAATGTTATATTTGCCAAAGATATAACGGCGACATACAAGGTTAGTTTTGGTATTTTTGGGCAGATTGGCATAGCTAAAACATCTCTACATGTAGGGGGCAATAGATACAAAATAAACATAATGGCAAAATCGACTGGTTTTGCTTCTTTTATAAGTGGAGGCAGAAGAGAGTTTTATGAGAGTAGCGGAAAAGTGATTGATGGAATTTTAGTGCCTGATGTTTATAAAAAAGTTGTTCAAAAAAAAGTAAATATAAATGACGCTTTTAGTGATGAGAGTAAAACGGTTATCAAAAAATATACTCTTATATACAAATTTAATCATAAAGATAAAAAAATTATAGCAACGAAAATAAAGACAAAAGGCAAAAGCAGAAGCGAACATAGTGAAGTTTTGAAATTTTATGCAAAAAATGACATATTAAGTCTGTTTTTTAATTTTAAGAAACTATTTCCAAATTTGCTAGTTAAAGAAAAGCATTTGCTCCATGCCGTGGGAGCCGATAAAAAGACTGGCAATATCGAGCTTTTTCCTTTGTCCAAAAAAGAGTTTTCCGGCTTGATAGACGGTAATTTAGATAGTTTAAAATTCCTGAAAGTGATATTGGCTGACAAGATATTTGCCAGTAAAAAAGGCGAGCTTTATTTAGCATTAAGTGATGATGGAATCTGTGAAAAAGCGGTTTTAAAAGATGTTATTTTCTTTGGAGACATAAGGGGTGAATTGATTGAAAAAAATATTAAATAGCATAGATAAAGGTGTGCTTTATATGCTTATGGCATCTCTATTTTTTGCCATAGTTGGAGCTTTCGCAAAGATACTCTCACGAGAAATGCCTTCAGTCGAAGTAGTATTTTTTAGAAATCTTATAAGTTTATTGTTTGTGGCTTCAACCATTTACAAATATCCCATAAAACAAAGCGGTGGCAAACTATGGCTTTTAATTTTTAGGGGCGTTATGGGGCTTTTGGGTGTTTTGGCATTTTTTTACAATATAGCACATATTACATTGGCAGATGCTATGACTTTTTCAAGAACCTCACCTATCTGGACAGCAATTTTTGCATATATATTTCTAGGCGAAAAGATAAGCAAAAAAGGATGGATCGCTGTTTTTATAGGCTTTTTGGGAGTAGTATTTATTATGAAACCAAGCGGCCTTACATTTTCAAAAACAGATTGGATAGGTATATTTAGCGGTATTGCGGCAGCTTTAGCATATACGAGTGTGAGAGAGCTTAGAAAGTATTATGATGCGAGAGTTATAGTGATGTCTTTTATGTTGATGGGCTCAGTTTTTCCGGCTTTTTTTATGTGGATATCCAATTATTATTATATCCCTAGTTTGGATTTTGTAAGTGCAAAATTTGTACTTCCAAGTGGAATCTTATGGCTATACATAGTGGGACTTGGCGCATTTGCCGCACTTGCTCAGATATATATGACAAAAGCCTATGGCACAACAAAGGCTGGAATTGTAGGTGCAAGCAGTTATGCCGTTATTTTGTTTTCTATATTCGTAGGAGTAGCATTAGGCGATACTTTACCGGATTTTATAGGAGCTTTTGGTATACTATTAGTAGTAATTGGTGGAATTTTAGTAGCAAGGGGAAAAGAATGATTTTAATAGCAGGACCGTGTTCGATAGAGAGTAGAGATTTACTTTTTAGTGTAGCGGAAAAATTGACAAAATATAATGAAGATAAAACAATAAATTTTTACTTCAAATCCAGTTTTGACAAAGCAAACAGGACGAGCATAAACAGTTTTAGAGGTCCGGGTTTGCAGGAGGGTATAAAGCTTTTAGATGAGGTAAAAAAAGAGTTTGGATTTAAAATTTTGACAGATGTTCATGAAAGTTATCAACCTCCAATAGTCGCCCAAGTCGCAGATGTTTTACAAATTCCCGCTTTTTTATGCAGACAAACAGACTTGTTGGTTGCCAGTGCAAAAACGGATGCTGTTGTAAATATAAAAAAAGGACAATTTTTAAATCCGACTGACATGAGGTATTCGGTCAAAAAAGTATTAGAAACAAGAGGTATAAAAGAAGAGGGCAAAGAGGTGGCAAGAAAAGCGAAAGTGTGGCTAACTGAGAGGGGAAGCACTTTTGGTTACGGCAACTTGGTAGTAGATATGCGAAGTTTTCTCATCATGAGCGAATTTGCCCCGGTTGTCTTTGATGCTACTCACTCAGTCCAAATGCCAGGAGTTGTTGGTGGAAGCAGTGGCGGGAAAAGAGAATTTGTAGCCCCACTTTCAAGAGCAGCAGCAGCTATCGGAGTTGACGGTTTTTTCTTTGAAACCCATTCAAATCCGGATGCCGCACTGTGTGATGGACCAAATATGTTAAATTTAGAAGCACTTGATAGTGCTATAAATGATATCAAAAAGATACAAGACAGTTTAAAATAAGGTAAATAAAAATGAAAATATTTAAAATATTATTGGTAAGTTTAGTGTTGTTGTTCGCAGGTTGTGCCCAACAGGGGCTTCAAGAAGTGGAACCAGGTGCGACAAATCGTATTATGTATTATGAAACGGGCACTATTGCGTCTATTAAACCAGTGGCGATTAAAGACAATGGAAACGGAACATTTATAGGCGGTTTGGTAGGTGCAGTATTGGGCTCAGTTGTAGGAAGAGGAAGAGGAAGTGTGCTTGCCTCACTTGCCGGTGGATTAGGTGGGGCATATGTCGGCAATCAAATAGCAAAAGCAAATGCACAGGAACTAACAATACAGCCTGACAATGGCGGTGAAGATATTGTTGTTGTGACAAAAGGTTTGAGCCATTATGTCGGCTAGCATATAAGAGTGGTGAAAAATAATTCAAGAGTATCTAGCGTAGAAGCTTATTAGTAGTGTTATGAGATTACTGTGCAGTGGTCTCATGATTGTCCTTGGAGTTATTGCGATTTATTTGGGTGCATTTTTGAGAAATGCTTACTAGAGGATAAACATGAAACAAAAAAGTAAATTTAATAATAATTTTATAGAAAAAAGATATAAAACAATTTTCGAAAATTCTCCTAGCGGAATTATATTTTTTGATTCAAAAGGGATAATAATTGAGGCAAATCAAACCGGTTTAGATATATTTGGAGTAACAAAAGAGCAGTTTATAGGATTTGACTTATTGAATTCTCTCAAAGATGAAAAACTTAAAGAAGCTATAAAGATAAGTCTAAGTAGCGGAAAAGCATATTATAAGAATTTGTATAATTCAGTTTTGGCTAAAAAAGAGATTTACCTGGAAGTTTTTTTTAAAGCTATAAGAGATGAAAAAAACAATATAACATTTGTAGTTGCATCTCTTGATGATCAGACGATGGAATATAAAGCCATGGAAAAGCTTAAAAAATCTAAAGAAGACTGGAAGTCTATCATAGAAAATATGTTTAGTCTGTTTGCTGAAACTGATAAGGACGGATTTATCGTAAAAGTATCAAATTCTGTTTGTGAAATTTCTGGTTATGAAAGAGATGAGTTGGTTGGCAACCATATTTCCAAGTTTTGGATGGATACCGCAGAAGCTTTGAAAACCAGGATAGAATTTCTAAAAGATCCAAAACCAACACATAATCAAAATATATATTTTAAGTGCAAAAATGGAACAAAAATTCTTGTGAATTTTAGTGCCAAACCTAAATTTGATGAAAATGGTGATTATATAGGAAGTTATAATTTTGGGGAAGATATAACAGAGGTTTTTAATTCACGGGCGAAGATAGATTATATGGCCACACATGACGCCCTGACTTCTCTTCCAAACAGGTTTATGCTTTCAAGTATATTGGAACACTCGATAAATGAAGCAAAAAGAGTAAAAGAAAGATTTGCAGTAGTATTTTTGGATTTGGACAATTTCAAGAATATCAATGATAATTTTGGGCATCAAGAAGGAGACAGGGTTTTAATAGAGATGGCAAACAGGCTAAAAAAGAATCTTCGAAATAATGATTTTGTATGTAGATTTGGAGGTGATGAATTTGTTATTTTATTAGAACACATAAAAACTACAGAAGCCATATCCAGCATTATTGAAAAATTAAATAAGATATTTTTGACAATTTTTGAAACTGATACATATGCTCACTACCTAAAATGCAGCATGGGAATAGCTATTTATCCCGATGATGCATCAACTCCGGAGCAATTACTTAAAAAATCAGATATAGCGATGTATGAATCAAAGAAAAAAGGCAAAAATAGATACACTTTTTATTCGCACGAATTAGGGCATAAAGTTGAAAAAGATTTACATATTGAGAGACTGTTGAGAAAAGCTGTTGAAAAAAATGAATTTGAGATATATTACCAACCTCAAATCTCTCTGCATGATGATAAAATAATAGGGGTGGAAGCTCTAATAAGATGGAACAGTCCAGAATTAGGATTTGTAAGTCCGGTTGAATTTATCCCAATAGCGGAAAAAACACATTTGATTATTCCTATTGGTAGTTGGGTATTGAAAACTGCTTGCAAACAAGTGAAAAAATGGCAAGATGAGAAAAAATGCAAAGGAAATTTATCTGTAAATATATCAGGTACACAGCTAAATCACGATGATTTAAGTGTGCTTTTGCAAAATACTCTGGAAGAAAGTGGTTTGGAGGCTAGATTTCTGGATTTGGAAATAACAGAATCAGTTTTAATGAATAATGCGGAAAATTGGGAAAAGTTATTTGACAATATTAAAAATATGGGCATAAATATTTCAATTGATGATTTTGGTACAGGGTATTCTTCACTTTCATACCTAAGACAGTTTCCGGCCGACGAGCTTAAAATAGATAAATCTTTTATAGACGATATACCTAATAAAAAGGATGCGTGTGTTATCGTTAATACAATCATAGCGTTGGCGAAAAGCTTGGGATACAAGACTGTTGCCGAAGGAGTTGAAACAATCGAACAAAAAGAGTACTTGAAAGAAAATGGCTGTGATAATATTCAAGGATATTATTACAGCAAACCACTTTGTGTGAGTGATATGGAAAAATATTTTAATGATTGCTTTATGAAATTAAAAAGTTAATTTTATTAGCTTATAATGAAAAATATCTTTTTACTCCACTTCATCATGCAATACTTCACATGGCTTTCCAAAATAATATCCTTGCATAAAATCAATACCGCACTCTTTTGCCTTTTCGTAAACTTCTTTGTTTTCAACAAATTCGGCAACTGTTTGTACGCCTAAAACCTTAGCGAGCTCTACTACGGATTTTACAATTATCTGTTGTTTATCATTTTTATCGAGATTGCGTATAAATATCCCGTCAAGTTTTAAATAATCAAAATTTATATGCATTAGTCGTGAAAAGTTTGCATTTTCTGTTCCAAAGTCATCAATAGCAATTTTAAAACCTAGGGATTTAAGCTTATTTATCTGTTTTATGACATTTAGGTGCTGAGGTCCAGTTGTTATATTTTCAAGGATTTCTAATGTTACACGAGAAGCTTCTATACCATAGTGTGCCATTCTCTCTTGTAGGTACTCATATAGATAATCTTCACGCAAATCCCTTTCGCTTATATTGATTGAAAAATCAAAAGAGTTATCTTTAAAAAATTGAAAACTTTTTTGTATCATTATTCTTGTTATTGATGAGATTAGTCCAAGTTTTGTTGCTGGCCCTATAAAATAAAAAGGTGATATAATTTCTCCGTTATATACTCCACGGGCAAGTACTTCAAATTTTGTTATTTTATGCTCTTTAGTGTTTAAAATAGGCTGAAAATATGGGATGATATCATTATTTTCGATCATCTTTTTTGTGATATTTAGCCACTCGATAAGATTTTTATTTTTTTTCACTACATCATTGGTTTCATCATAAAAAGAATAATGCCTTGCTCCTAGCTCTTTTGCGATGTCCAAAGCATATTCGGCATGTATCATAATTTCTTCTTTTGAATCAAATGAAGCTACCCCAATATTAAATGATATTCCGAGAAAAATATTGTCAATTTCAATTTCTGTTGTATCAAAAAACTGTGTATCTGTTGGCAAAACTCTTTTGTTTTTGTTGCGTTTATATCTTTTAATAAAAATACAAATCTATCCGATTCTATCTTGTATAGATGTGTATAGGAACTACGATGAGCTTTCAAAAGTCTTGATGTCTCAAGCAATACTTTATCACAAAATTCTACTCCGTATTGTTTGTTTAAATATGAAAAATTGGCAATATCAAGCAATACCAGATATTCAAATCCATGGCTATTTATGACTTCTTGCAAGGCTATTTTATTTTCTAGAGAAGTTAGTTTGTCGTGATGATACAAATATTCTAAGTCTTTGGTTTTTTCCTTAACTATTGCATCAAGATTTGCATTAATGGTTTGTAATTCTATGTTTTTATCCCTAATCTCTTTATGCAGTTTTTGTGGCTCATATGCTTTTTTTATAACTTGCAACATATTGGACAGATTGACAGGTTTCGTAATATACCCATTGACGCCTAGTTCGATAGAATTTGTTAAGAAGTCCGTATCATTATATGCAGAAGTTATGATGACGGGAACCTCGGCATCAATCTCTCTTATTTTGCCTATCATCTCCAAACCGTTCATTTTTGGCATTTGTATGTCTGTTACAACTACATCAGGTCGATACTTTACAAAAAGCTCCATTCCTTCCTGTCCATTTTCTACCTTAAAGAGTTCTTTTACTCTTCGCTTTAAGAAAAAAGCTATCTCTTCTGATATGTCTTTATTATCCTCCACATACAATAGTCTTATATCCTTAAGCATCTTTTTTCCCTTTTATTTCGATTTTAAATACAGCACCTTCTGATGTATTGTAGGCGGAAATTTGACCACCCATGTTATTTTCAATAATCATTTTAGACATATAAAGTCCTATGCCGGTTCCTGATTTTTTATCTTTTGTTGTGAAGTAAGGATCAAATATTTTATCAATAATATTTTTATCTATTCCGTCGGCATTATCTTGAATTTCAACTATAATTTTATCATTTTCATTAAAAGAACAAACTGAAACTTTAGGCTTTGATATCTTTTTTTCAATTATAGCATCTTTTGCATTTGTAAAGATATTCAGCAAAACCTGAGAAAACTCATTAGGGTATCCCACACCCATAAGAGAATCATTCAAATCTACACTCACTTGTATATTGTGGTTTTTATAACTTGCAGAAATGAGTTCGGAAACACTTTGAATTCGCTCAGATATGCTGAATATCTCTTCTCTTTTATCAGGACGAAAAAAGTTTCTGAAGTCGTCTATTGTTTTTGACATCTGAGATGTTAATTTTTTGCTTTTATCCATAGAGTGTTTAAGATATTCTCCGTCTAATTCGCCTGTTTCATGCTCATAATAAATATTTTGAACTATAAGGCCAAGCGCATTAAGGGGCTGTCTCCATTGATGGGCGATATTTCCTATCATTTCACCCATGGCAGCCAAACGAGATTGTTGGATGAGCATCTGTTCTTTTTGAGAATTTTCTTCAATCGCATTTTTAATCTTCATATCAAGTTTTTTGTTTAAATTTTCAAGCTCTTTTGTTCGAACTAAAACCAAATTTTCAAGTTCGTCATGGGAGTGCTCTAGCTTGTCAATCATACTGTTAAAATTTTCTGCCAAATTCCCGATTTCATCATCTCTTTTAATATCGGCACGAAGATGTAAATTTCCCTTTTGAACATCTTCTGAAGTCTTACTTAGTTTTAAAATAGGTAGAGCAATTTGACGAGAAACTATGTAAGAGACAAGTAGCGTTACTAAAAAAAGCAATCCTAATAGTATGGCTATGGATTTGTACATTCTGTCTAAATCTTCATTGTAGCTATTAAGTGAATATATGATGTGAATATATCCCCAATCTATACCGGGAAGTTTGACTGGATAAACATAATGAAAAACATATTTTTTGAGTTTGTCATCATATACTAGTTTGTAGAGTTCTCTATTTTTTTGTATATCTTTGAGTTTCTCAGGTATTTTTTGCATCATTCTCCAGCTGTCCTTCAAAACTTCTATACTGTCGTGGTTTTGATTTGTTACAATAATTTGTATGATTTCTTTATTATGCTTAAGCAGACTTGTAGTGTATTGGACTATAAAACCCATATCATCATTTAGCATCGCATCACTAGAGACAACAATGATAGAATTTGCCAATGTATTCGCTCGTGAATGTAAAACTTCCAAGCTCGACTTTTTTTGCATTTGTATTGTTTCATAAGAGTAGATAAGAACCAATACTGTGATGCTTCCTATAAATAATAAAAAAATTCTACGAAATATCTTTGTAAAAAAAAAGCTTGACTGTTTGTTTGTGTTATTCATGTTCTTTTTTCAATATCAAGTAATTTTTATAAAATTTTTCAAGTCCTCTAAAACTGTTGTTCTCTAGTTTTAATAATTTGTTAAATTTAAACAATTGCATAAGCTGTTTTCCAGATTGTGTTGTTCTTATATCTTTGATGGATTTAAGATATAGCTTTTTCTTAAAGTTACTCATGTTTTTAGAAAAAAGAGAGATTAAAGATGTGAAAATTCTCTCAGTTTTGTGTACAACAACCAATGATTTGCTTAACTGTGGATTCAGCTCTTGCATTAATTTCCAAGAAAATTGATTTGTTATGGCTAAATCACATTTTTTGAAAAAAAGATCCAAAACAGGTTTTGATTCTTTTTTTGTTGTTTCATAATTTAAATTTAAATTATGTTTAATTGCATATTTTTGAAGTATAAGTTTTAAAATTTTTGAATATTTATAGTAGCGAACAGTAGCATTTTTTTGAATTTTTACACCTTTTCTTTTTAAAATAACATAGCTCATAAGTGGTTTTCCATCTATTTCAGATTTGATCCAACCACCTTTAAAGTATTTTTTACAAAAATCCAAATGCATTAGATAAGAGTACGAAGTTATGATTAGAGTATCTATTTTTCCCTTGTCTTTTATATCTTTTTCCAAATGGTTAAAATCAGTATAGAATAGCATTTGTGAAGTTGTACCCTTGAGGTTTCTTGTTGTTTTTTTTAACCAAAGTTTTAAAGCAATTTTTGCACCGCTATAAGAAACCTTATCCATGTCTGCACCATAAAATACATTTGTAATTAAGAGCTTTTTTTCTGCTTGCAAGGATGATATTCCAATTAGCAATACTATTAAAACTACTAAAATCTTTTTCATTTTAGTGATGTGCCAACTAAATATTCTAGCTTTGCTTCATTTACCAAATAGGCATATTGTATCTTATAAAAAGATGCCTCGGTAAGCGAGCGCATAAACTGAGATTCTAAAACATCTTTTGTTTCACTCATTCCTGCTTCATAAGCTCTAAAATTCAAATCGCTGTTCTCCTTTGCCACTTCTGTTGCTTCCAGCATGATTTTTGCCTGATTTTGTGCGGTTTTTGCATCTAGAAATGCTTTTTTTGCTTTGAGCTTAAGCCCAGATTTTAAAAATGCCTGTTGCGACTTTAGTTTTAGTTTTTCAGCTCTTGCTGACTGTCCTTGCGCGGTAGTTAGTCCACCACTAAAGATATTGTATGTTACGGCAACTCCAATATTCCAAGAATCGTTATTTTGAGAATTTATAATCCCGCCATCTTTGTTGTTATGTAAAGACTGGGCATTCGCATAGAGTGCAACCGTAGGAAGATATCCGCTTTTTGCTTCATCTATTTTTGCATCCATCGCATCCATGCCTATATTGGTTTGTTTTATCATGTGATTATAAGTATAGAGCTTTTGATAATAATCTTTCAAAGATTTATCAAGTTTATATGTTTTGTAGGAATTTTCTTTTATATCTATTGATGCAGAGCTATCTAGTCCCATCTCGAAACTCAGTGCACTTTTTGCGAGTTGCGTAGCATTCTTTAGAGAAGCCAAAATTGATTTCATATTTAAAAGCATCATTTTGGCGCGTAGATAATCAGTTTTTTTAACTTTCAATGATTTGCCTTTATAGAATGTTTCGGTCAAATCATAAGTTGCCTGCATTCTGTCAACTGTATCTTGCATAAGTTTTTGAATTTTTTGAGAGAGTATCACAGTTGCATAATATTTTTTTACATTATAGATAATTTTATCATTAGTGAGTTTAGAATTCTCCTTGGCATATTTAATGCCATCTTGCGCCTGCTTTTGAAGAGCAGTAATTTTTCCACCAGTATATAGAGCATATTGTGCTTCTATTTGGGCAGTTTGCGTATCTCTTCCCATAATCGTGTGTGTGTACTTTATAGGTATGGGAGGGAATCCATAAGAAGAAGCATCAAAGTTATAGTTTGTTTTATCTATGAAAGACTGATCTTTTCTATTGACAGCCAAAGTGATATCGAGTGTTGGGTAGTTTGCAGAGAGAGCCTGTTTGTACTTTGCCTCTGCCATCGCCTGATTTTGTGCAGAGATATTCACCTGTTGATTGTTTAATAAAGCTGTTTTAATAGCTTCATCAACTGTGTATGTTCTTGCTAAAAGCGGTGTCAAAACAAGACCGCTTAAAAGAAATGCTGAAGATAATTTCATAAATTATATTCCCCTTTTTTAAGTTATTAAGATAAATTATTTAAATAGTTTTTAACCTACTAAATCAAAAACAATTAAAATATAGTATAATATCGACAAAATAGTTACAAGGATTAATATGAAAGTGATAGAAGGAAATTTATCTCTAAAAGGTGATGAAAAAATAGCGATTATAAATGCCAGATTTAATCATATCATAACAGACAGACTGGTTGAAGGTGCGAAAGATGCTTTTATTAGACACGGAGGAGACGAAGAAAATCTTGATTTGATTTTAGTGCCAGGTGCTTATGAGATACCTTTGTTTTAGATAAACTATTGGCAAAAGGCGGATATGACGGTATCTGTTGTGTGGGAGCCGTTATCAGAGGGAGTACTCCCCATTTCGATTATATATCTGCTGAAGCTACAAAAGGCATAGCAAATACAGCTTTAAAATATCAAAAACCGGTAACTTTTGGTGTTTTGACAACTGATACGATTGAACAAGCTATAGAGCGAGCCGGAAGCAAAGCTGGCAATAAAGGCTTTGAATCAATGACAGGTTTGATAGAACTCGTCAGTTTATATAAAAATTTATAAGGATTTTTTTTGGCAACTAGACATCAGGTAAGAGAGAGTATCGTAGGATTGCTTTATGCTGAAGATATCGGCAATAGCGGTATAGATAAATTTGTAGATGAGATTTTTGAAGAGAAAAAGATAAGAAACAGACAAAAAGATTTTGCACTAAAGCTATACAAAGGCGTTGAATAAAATATTGAGCATATAGATGCTATGATAGATGAGCATTTAAAAGAGTGGGATTTGCAAAATATAGGCAATATCGAAAGAGCGATTTTGAGATTGGGAACTTATGAACTTTTATATACCGATCTTGACAGTGCCGTAGTTATAAACGAAGCCATAGAGTTAGCCAAAAAACTTTGTAGTGACACAGGACCAAAATTTATAAATGGCGTATTAGATGCCGTCTATAAAGCTAAGGCTTGATGATGGAGCTTTGTGTTGCACTGGATATGCCTACATTTGAAGCAAATATAGATTTGGCTAAAAAGCTCAGAGATAAAGATATTTGGTTAAAAGTCGGCTTAAGATCATATATAAGAGATGGCGAAAAAATAGTAAAAGAGTTAAAAGAGATAAATTCAGGTTTCAAGATATTTTTGGATTTGAAGATTTATGATATACCAAATACGATGGCAGATGCTGCTGAATCTATGTCAAATCTTGGTGTTGATATGTTCAATATTCACGCAAGCAGTGGTAAAATCGCTATGCAAGAGGTGATGTCAAGAGTCTCTAAAGCAAAAAATCCTCCGCTTGTTTTAGCCGTTACTGCTCTTACTTCATTTGATGAAGAGAACTTTAGAGCGATTTATAATGAATCTTTAAACAAAAAAGCTTTACAGTTTGCAAAGGATGCCTATGAAAGTGGATTAAACGGCGTTGTTTGTTCTGCTCATGAAAGCAGTGTGATAAAATCAAAAACAGATGAGAATTTTATAACTCTAACCCCCGGTATTAGAATGGAAGAGGCAAATGATGATCAGAAAAGAGTGGCAACAGTAGAGTTTGCAAAAAAAGAAAAATCAAATATTATTGTAGTAGGAAGACCGATATATAATTCGAAAAATCCTCTACATGTAGTAGGAGAAATTCTAAAAAGGATTGAATTATGAAAAAGTTTTTAATAGGTATAGTCGCGGTTTTTGCACTAATTATCGTAGCTCTTGTCGTAGCTGTTTCGATGGTAAATTTAAACAAATACAAGCCCCAAATAGAAAAAGCGGTAAAAGATAATTCCGGCTATGAGATGAAGATAAACGGAGATATTTCCACTTCTTTTTCACCGATTGGAATCAGTATCTCAAAAGTTGAGATTAGAAATCCTGAAATTATGTCAAACCAGAAGTTTTTTGATATGGACAAACTGAGTGTTGCTGTTGAACTAAAACCTCTTTTAAAGAAAGAGATAAAAGTAAAATACATAGTTTTAAACAATCTTAATTTAGATATTAAAAAACTAAAAAACGGCAGATTCAATTTTGACTTATTGAAGAAAAAAACAAAAACCCAAAAAAGCAAAAAAGTGGAAAAAAGCGAGAAAGCCGAACTTCCTATGGTTAGTGTGAAAGAAGTGAGGATAAAAAATGCAAATATAAGCTTTCAGGATTTAAAAACAAAAAGCAGTGCAAAAGTAGAGAAAATAAATGTTTCGGTAAATAATATAAAATTTGATCCATCCAAAAAAATGCTCCAAGCTATCTCCTTTGATGCGGATACAAAGATAGCACAGATACTTTATAACAAATATAAGATTCAAGATATAACTGTGGCACTAAATATGAAAGATGCGATAGCAACACTGGACAATATGAAAATGAGTGCCTATGGTTCATCTGCCACTGCAAAAGGAAAATTAAACCTTAATAAAAAAATACCTCTTTTGGATATCAAAGCCGATATTCCTAAGTTAAATTTAGAAAAATTCTCTAAAGAATTTTTAAATAAAGACATCTTAAGCGGTTTCGTAAAAGTTCACAAGAATTTTAGATTAAGCTTAGGAGATGCAAATACTATAAAAAGAACCCTCAGGGGCAACTTGTTGATTGACGGACAGGGTATCGGTATAAAAGGTTTTGATTTGGATAAAGTTTTAAGCGCTTACAACAGTTCTAAAAAGATGGATATAAAAAGTCTAGGCTCTTCTTTGGTATCAGGACCTCTTAGTGCTTTGATGTCAGGAAAGGGACTCTCCGGCATGGTTGGAGGTAAAAATTCCGGAACTACACTTTTGAAACGAATTCATATAAAAGTGGATATAGCAAAAGGAATAGCAAATTTAACAGATATAGCGATGGCAACAGGTAAAAACAGAGTAGCCATAAAAGGAAGATTGGACATCGTGAGAGAGAGATTTTTAGGGGTACAACTTGGAGTATTGGATGCAAAAAATTGTGCAAAAATATCTCAAACCATAGAAGGAACATTTTCAAAACCAAAGATAAAAGTAGATGCATCAACCATAAAAAGTACGATAAAAGCGGCTTCTTCTCTATTGAGCAGTTTTGGTGTAAAAGTTCCTAAAATGCCGACTGAAAAAAAAGGCAAATGTAAAGTTTTCTACAACGGTGTTGTAAAGCAACCAAAATGACAGATGGCAAAATACGGAAAAATATAAGAAGCGGTCTGAATGTCGCTATAGTTTTGAAGCAAGACCAAAGAAGTGGAATTTTAACAGAGGGAATAGTGCGAGATATCCTCACTAAATCACCAAAGCATCCGCATGGTATAAAAGTAAGACTTGAAGATGGTCAGGTTGGAAGAGTCCAGAAAATATTATGACTTCTAAAAATAGTTTTGCAGCATTGCCTTTATCAAAGGAAATGCTGCAAAATCTGGAAAATATTGGCTACAAAGAGATGACGCCTGTGCAAAATCAAAGCCTGCCTTATATCCTAAAAAACAAAGATGTATTGGCACAGGCAAAAACAGGCAGTGGTAAAACAGCGGCTTTTGGTATAGGTTTGCTTTCTAAACTAGATGTAAAAAGGTTTAGGATTCAATCCCTAATCATCTGTCCGACAAGAGAATTAGCGGAACAAGTCGCACTTGAGTTGAGAAACTTGGCAAAATTCCAGCATAATATCAAAATCCTTACACTCTGTGGTGGAGTGGCTTTTGGACCACAGCTAAATTCACTTAAGCATGGAGCTCATATAGTCATAGGAACACCTGGCCGCCTCATGAATCATCTGGATAAAAAATCTCTTGACTTGAAAGATGTCGCAACTTTGGTTTTGGACGAAGCAGATAGAATGTTGGATATGGGATTTATAGAAGATATAGAAAAAATACTTTCATATATGCCAAAAGAGCATCAAACTTTGTTTTTTTCAGCTACATTTCCCAAAGAAATTGTAGAGTTGAGTGAAACATTGCAAAAAGATGCGGTAAATATACAAATGGTAGATATAGAAGAATCAAATAGCGTCAAAGAGTATTTTTATCAAGTTAATTCAAAAGATAAATTTTCAACTCTAGTAGATTTATTTACTACTTACAGACCCAAAAACAGTATAGTTTTTTGCAATACAAAAATAGAGGCGAAAGATATTGCTATTGATTTAAGAGATGCCAATATAGATGCTTTGGCGATTCATGGAGATTTGGAACAGTATGAAAGAAATGATGTATTAATTCAATTTAAAAATGAAAGTTGTCCAATTTTGATTGCTACAGATGTTGCCGCTAGGGGACTTGATATAAAAGAGTTGGATATGGTTATAAATTATGATTTTCCTTTCACTAAAGAAGTATATACACACAGGATTGGAAGGACTGCAAGAGCAGGGAAAAAAGGGATTGCGGTCAGTCTTGTGGACGAAAATGATAAAGATGTTGATGAGCTTTTTGATTATACTGATGTGAAAAATCTAAAAAAGGACAAAAATTTTTCTCTTCAGCCTAAAAATGTAACACTGGTGATAGAAGGCGGCAAAAAAGACAAACTAAGAGCCGGAGATATCCTAGGATCTCTCACAAAAGAAGGAAAAATTCCAAATGACAAGATAGGAAAAATCGATATCTTGCCAAGACAAAGTTATGTTGCTCTGCAAAGAGATTTTGTAAAAAAAGCATACAACTATCTAAAAAACGGAAAGATAAAAGCAAAAAAATTCTCAGTTTGGATACTAGAGTAAATCTAGTTTAAGTCTCTTAAAAGTATCAAATGGTATAATTTCATCCTACTTTTTATAAGGCTGGACAGGTGGGTGAGTTGGCTGAAACCACATCCCTGCTAAGGATGCGTACTGGTAACGGTACCGAGGGTTCGAATCCCTCCCTGTCCGCCATTTACATAATCTCATATAATTCTTAAAAGCCCACAAAGCCCCTAAAAAACTATCTTTGTTAAGGTTATTATAATCTAACTTAGCCTAAAATAACCTTATATATTGTAACAAAAAATGTTACAATATGAGTTACATTGCACTAAAATAGCAAAAACGCATAAACAATAATGTAACTTTTGTTTATCGAAAGGGCGATAATATGGCACTTAACAAACTTACAGCATTCAAGATTAAGAATTCAAATCCAAAAGAAAAAGCATATACTTTATCAGATGGGGAGGGCTTACAATGACTCATACGACCAAATGGCACTAAACTATGGGAATTCTACTATACAAGCCCCACTTTATACAAAAGGCGAAAAACAAGCTTAGGAGCATTATCTCGAGTAGGAATTAAAGAAGCAAGAGTAATAGCAACAAAATACAGAAATCTTATCGCAACAGGAGTGGATCCAATAGACCACAAGCAATAAATCAAACAAGAAACAATCAATAATCAAGATGGATTATTTTCAAATGTAGTGAATGAGTGGTTAGAAATTAAAAAAAGAGAAGTAACAAATGGCGTAATTGTGATAACAACTTATCAGAGATTAGAGAGCCTTTTATTAAATGACGCAGTGCCATACTTTAAAAAAGCAAATATTAAAGATATAAAACATTTTCACATTGCAAAAGTGATAGAGAAGAAAAACAAAACTGGAATGTCCCCCATAAGCTAGACAATTAATAATTCAATAAAAACCTAATTTCTTTAAGACTCCAAATTATACCTTTTTTCAAATTCATTTGGAGATAAATAATCCAAATAACTATGCCTTCTTTTTGAATTATAGAACATTTCTATATATTCAAATATTTTAG
>JAJRPV010000053.1 GCA_024280575.1 Campylobacterales bacterium | reverse complement strand
TAATATCCTCAGACTTGCCCAAAGCATCAAAGAGCATAGAGATATTAAATCTCAAATCTTTAGCAGTAACAGTCATTTCAACTCCTTAAGTTTATAGTTTAAGTATATACTTATTTTTAGAGAATGTCAAATATTATAAAATTAATTTCCAACTTCTAAATCAAATATAGCTTTGCCATTGATTTCTTTAACTTTTTCATCCAACAATCCTAAATCATTACTATATTTTAATCTTATTCTTGGAATTGTCTTTTTATATCCATCGAAATCTACAAAATCAATATCTTCTTTATACTGAGCAAATTTTCTTTTACTGATTGAAACAAAAAGTTTTTCAGCTTCCAAGTATTTTTTATTTTTTATTAAATTTATAAATTTAATTTCTAGCTCAATCGGCAACACCTCTATGCCGTCAAATTGAGAGAAAAACTCCTCTTCACTCTCTTCATAAACATTAAATGGACACAAACTATCTAAATATTGTCTAAATTTTTCTCTTAATCCATCTTCGTTTAATTCAAATGGTTCATATATTTTATCCAATAAATTTTGCATCGCATTTTCTTTAACTACTGTACTTTTTATTTTTTTTAATTCAATTAATGTATTTTTTATTAAATTTCCTTGATAAATCTTTTTATGAACACTTTCTATTTCAGTTGTTACAAAACAATTGGCTTCATCGTTTTTACCTAAACACCTATTTCTATAAACTCTACCAAATCTTTGTAATAAGGCGTCAAGTGGTGCTGGTTCAGTTACTATCAAATCATAATCTATATCCAAGCTAACTTCTACAGCTTGAGTTCCAACTAAAAGTTGTGGTTTATTTTCACCTTGAATATACTTCTCTTTTTTTGTTCTATCTTTTCCATTAAATCCACTATGAAGTAATACTTTACCTAAACACTCTATTGACCCATATATCTTTTGTGCTTTTGCAACAGTATTGCAAACCACTAAGATATTTTTACCTATATCAATTTTTGATTGTATAAATTCTTTTTGTTCCTCTATAGTAGAATCAAGCAATTCAACCTTATGTCTTTTTATATCATCCATCAATTTTTGTTCAGATCTAATCTCTTTTTCTATCTTAAAAACAGTTTTAATATGTTTTTGCATAAATGTAGGCATAGTTGCAGTCATAATAAAAACTTTTACTTCCAATTTTTCCACTAACCATTCTATAAAAAATAGTATCCGTCTAAAAAGCTCTTTATCATAAATATGAATCTCATCAAAAATCAAATAAGCCCCTGCTAACTCAGCAAAACCTTTTTCAAAACCTTTCACTCCAAAAGCCCATTTTAAAATTTGAAAAGGTGTAACTACTTTAAAAGGCTTGATAATCTTTTTATTAATATCAATCAAATCTTTTAGACTCTGCCCATCTTGTTTTTCATAATACTCATCTATAAAAAATTTAGCTTTTCCATGAAGAAGTCCAACTAACTCTTTATCTCCAAAGCCTTTGTTTTGACTTGATACTCTTTTGGTCATGGCATTTATAGAAGCTGTAAAAGGAAGTATATAAAATGCTCTTCCTTGTCTAATATTTAATTGAGTCTGCAACCATCCTAAACTACTCTCTGTTTTACCTTGTCCTGTAGGAGCAATCAATAAAGCATTTCCTTTTGTATTCCAAGAAGATACTTGATGATAGTATGGCTCATCTTTTGTATTGTGTAGAAAAGAAAAATGTTTCTGTTTAATAATAGGAATATTTTTGATACCTGCTGAAGCATTATGGTCACAAATAGAGAGTGATGCAGAGAGAAAAATATTTTTAAATTTTTCCAATTCAGAGATTTTTTTCTTAACTCTTCGAGAAGTCCACTTTTTGACTACATAATTTAAATCATTAAGTTGTAACTCTTTTATTTCAATATTATGTTTTAATAAAAATTGCTCTATCCAAACAAAATCTAATGTGTTAAACTCTTTGGCTATCCACCTATCTTGATTATATTTTTCGTTATTATCATACTCATTAAAAAGTTCTTTTAGCTTTTTAAAATTTTTATGATGTGACAAAACAGCACTGATTATAAGCTCATTATCTGTATAGTTTTGGGCTACAATTGCACTTAAAATTTCATGACGAAATTTATACTTTTTACCATCATGCATTAACTCTTGAAAACCCTTAGAAGCCTTACCTATATCATGAAACAAAATAGATATTTTAAGATAATCCCAAAATTTATCATCTTTAAAAAGTTTTTCTATAGCAGGAAAAGCTATTTTAAAAGCTTTTGAAACATCCAATAAATCTTGAGTATGCTTCTCTAAACTCAATCCATCAGATTTTGCTAACATAGACTTCTCAATATTATAGAACTATTTAACTCCTCATCAAAATAAGTATCTGCTGATACTTCATTCTCAAATTTTGTAAATTTCCAATTTTTCATATCAAACTCTTCTGTTTTACCTCTTGGTTCATACAAAAAACTACCCAATCCGTCATTTATTAAAAAAGGTTGTACTTCTCTTGGCTCTCTTGCAATATTACTATAATCAAAATATTTAGGCATTGCATAAATTTCTCCTGATGATTTAAACTCATTAAACGGAACAACCATGCCATTCAAAATAGCTCTATCATTTTTGATAACTTCTATCTCTTTTACCTCTAAAACTCTAGCTAAATCTCCACTTCTACCTAAAAGAAGTTGAAAAATAGGAGATTTAAAAGCATTAGCTATCTTTTTATCTTCAAAATATAGTGTTAAATAACAATCAAATAATATCTCTCTCTTAAATGTTGGGTCTTGAACTACATTTTTATTATTTACAGAATTTCCCTTTTTCTCAAATTTATAAATTGTCTCCAAATCTACATAAGAAGATTGGTATCTAAAAATATAAGAAAATTTAAAATCTATTAACCCGTCTTCTCCGGTAGCAGATGCCACCATCCCTGCTATGGTAGTATAAGGAACAGCTTTTATACTAAGTTGATTTGAACTTATAAAATTTGGATACCTAAAACTAGCAGTTTTTGCCGTTATAAGCACACGATATAATTTCATCTTACACAATAACCGTATCTAATATTTTAGTGAAATCATCAATGGTTTTATTGATACTACTTTTATGTATTTTAATACCTTCTATTTCATTATCTATCAATGATAAACTCACATCATCCATAAAACCTGTTGCTTTACCGATATAAACATCACTTCTTAGATATTTTTTGTTATCTTGAATCGCCTCTTTCAAAGCTTCTATAGATAAAGTAGCTCTTCCATCCTCTTCAACAGCGATATTATCAAAAATATTATTGCCACCTTTTAAAACTGCTAAAATGATAAAATCAGGTTTTACACTCACATAATTGGTTGTTCTTTTTGCTCCACCAGATATTGTTTTAAGTGCTAAAATTGTATCTTTTACTCTTTCTAATCTAATGTCATTTTTTAATCTTGCTCGTTGAATGTTAGGATTTATTAAGTCAGAAACTTCATGCCCACCATTTTCAATAATTTTATCATAGGTAATATCTGTCACATTTTTAAATCCCGAACGGTTTACTTTTGTAAATGTTCCTACTTGGTCTAAATCAAGAGAAAACATACCTTTAAGTACCGTTGAATATGACTGTTTTTCATAAGGTACTGCATCTCCATCTTGTCTTGCCATTGTAGAAAATTCATTGATAAGTTTGATTGGTGTTACAGATGATAAAATAGAATTTTTAAGTGGACTAATTCTTGTTACACTCATATCTATTTTATAATCATCTTGTTTTGTAGTTTTTTTAGGTAGGTTTTTAAATAGCAATGTTGAAACTATCTCTATATCAATATTTTTTTCTTTTGCTATTGAAACAATATACTCATTACTCAAAACAGATTTATGAATAGCTTGATATAGTTCTTTATTTAATTGCTCTTTTTTTACTTTGTTTTTCTCTTTTTTTATCTTTTCTATATCATCCTTTTTTTGTTCTCGCAGTTCTTTTTCTATATCTTCAACCAAGTCTTTTATATTTTCGTTTAAAGCTCTCATATATCCAAAAACATCATCATCTGCATATTCTATAGGATTTACATCAGTATAAGCAACTTTATCATCTCGAGTAATTGGACTTAAATTCCAACCATTTAATCCTAAAGATTCTATCCACCAATATCTCCAAGCTTGACCTGCAACAACAGCATACATTCTTCCATTTTTAAATACTTTTTTAACGGCTGTTGCATTATCTGTACCCTGCGAGTTACTACTATCTTTACCCCAATTATTTAAACTTGCACCATCAACATCAATCAGAATAGCACTCTGTACAAAATAATTCTGTACTCTATCATCGTTAATTTTATTTTGAAAATCACTCATTATCATCTCCTTCATTTGGTATTAATTTGTTAAACTCTTCTTCTATCTCTTCATCAAAAGTTAATTTTTCATACAAGGCAATCAACAAAATATCTTTTGTCTCATGCCAACTTTCACCATTTGGTAAAATCTGAAGAACCATCTCTTCAGCTGTAAATAAAGGCTTATCTGAAATAACCAATAACTTCCTCATAAACTCTCTTAATTTTGTTCTCAATTCACTTTGTGACTTAGTTCTCTCTATTGGGAAAACAACTTTTCTAATAAACTCTTTATCATCATTTTTATTTAATCCTTGTAAGTTATCAGCAACTTTCTTTAATGCCACTAGTCGTTCTTCTCTCATCTCTACTATCCTTTTTAAATAAATTTCTGTTAAATGCCAACTTATATGACTCCTTTTAAAAATTCCAAGCAATGACCTATTTTGAATAAAATTACTAATCAATGGGTTAAAGTACTTTACAATTGATTTGTAATTATTCTTCTCTATTACATCTTCTTCAAATTTTATTTTTTCTTTTTTTGTCTTGTGATCCACCATAATATTTAATTTTGTATCTAAAACCTTAATTGACTCATTTCTTGTCCTAAATTTTCCTTTTTTATCTTTTGATGAATATCTATAAATAAGGTTGTTCCACTCATCTTTAACTGTTGTTGTAAGTTTTGTCTTAAAAAAGTTAGGAGCAACACGATGAATAAATCTCATATTTTTTTCTAAAATATGAACCATTTCAATATTTGAATCTATATCAATATTTGAAATCAAATAAAATGTTATGTCTCCAAAGAGTTCCTCTTCTTGAAGCTCCTCAATTATACTATAAATAAAATTCTCAAAAATATTGATTTTAGAATCTACAAGAGAATCCATGTTTTTTACAATATTTGCATTAAATTCTTTTATATTATTTTCACTCCAAAATTCATTTATTTCTTTATTGTTGCTAATCAAAAATCCCATACGCCCTGCCACCTTTTGCATATTGGTTGGTGCAAAAAAGAGTGAAGTCATACAAGTTTTACACATAAAAAACCGATTAGAAAAATTTGAAGTAAAATTTGTATTGCTATTTCCTGTGGTTAAAGGAAAAATAGTTTTACTAACACTACACAAATCATCTTTTTTACCACAAGAGAGACAATATCCACTATATGATTCTTTGACTAGATTAGAATATAATTCTAAAGAGAATTTTAATCTAGCTTCTTTTTTCTTTTTATCGGTGGGAAATGGTCGAACTAGTGATTGGCTAGTAAACTTAGAATTAGAAGAAAAAATTTGCCCTATTCTACCACTAGTTTTAAAAACATAAATATTAAAAAGTTTTTCAATAAACTGCTTTAATTCTTCAAAACTATCAAATCTATCTTTACCACAGAATTGAATCAGTCCAAGTCGCCCAATCTCCACCATAGGGTCACCAACAGAGTTTGAAAAATTCAACATCATACTCTGTCCCTCAAGCTAAACCCGAAACCAAGTGAATTCTTCTCTAGCATTCCTAAGGACATACATGTAAACGCTAATTTTTGGCTGACTTCATCGGAGTTGAAGCCTATGCGAAATTTATTGCTTAGGAGTGTTTTGTTTTTGTATTTTAGCGGATATGGGGTTTTGTTTAAAATCTCAAAT
>JAJRPV010000052.1 GCA_024280575.1 Campylobacterales bacterium | reverse complement strand
TGTCGCTATACAGGCATCCATAATCGTTAAATCCTGATAAGGCAGTGCTACGTTTATGACTATATCTGCTTTTACTTCATGAATTAAGTCTATAACTTCCTCTGTATTGTCAGCATCAAGTGCATATGTTGCAATATCTGCATCGGGAAGTTCCGATTTTATTTCATCACACTTAGATTTTGTTCTGCTTGCAAGCACAATTTTTCCAAAGACCTCTGCATTTTGTACACATTTGTGCACAACTACGCGACTCACGCCGCCTGCACCTATAATTAATGTTGTATTCATAAAAATTTTATCCTCTAATTTATTTGATGAATGGTCTCATCACCTGCAATATTTCTAATCTTTAATCTTTTAGGTTTGGTATTACTACTTATTTTACCATTCCAAAACTCTTTAGTTTTAGTTCCATTGACTGAGATAAAACCATTTTTATCTATTTTTATCTCACTGTCACTTTGCCATATTCCACTCTCATTAGTACAATCTAAACTAACATACTCTATAAGTTCAAGTCCATCTTCACTTATAGTTATATGACTACCTTTTGTTTTTAAAGCTTGTTTTGCATTATATTCATCTATCTTTTGTTTTAATCTATCACTATAAAAAGAGTTTATCTTTACTTCATAAAAAAGTCCATCTTCATTTAAGGTAAATTCTACCTTATCATCAACCACTACAAAGTCTAAAACCTGTTTTAAATCTTTTAGTTCTATATCTATTAAAGTTTCATTATTCTCTTTTATAAACTTTTTAATTTTATCAATATCAACTACATCTATATAATAAACTATAACTTTTTTTATCTCGCCATTACAAGTATCAAAATTGTGTATCTCTTTATTTACTACCTCATTGATAGCTACAATATCAAGCACTTTTTTTGTGCTATCTCTCAAATCTGGCACATAAACAGGCATAGTTCCGTATTTAGAGTTTGTTAAAGTTCCAAACCAAAAAGAGTTAATCCCTTCTGATAATTTTCTGTTTAATCCGTCTATTAAAGTAGCTAATTTATCCATAGTTTGAATAGGGTTTCTGAAGAGATTTAAACCATCTTGCAGCTCTAGGATTTTAAAATCTGCTTTTGATTCAACAAGTCTGTCGCGAACAGTTTGGATGGAATTTATCCCTATATCACAATGAATAAATCTTCTATTTAAATCATTTGCTACTTTTGCAGTTACTCCACTTCCACCAAAAAAATCAGCTACTATCATATTTTCGTTGGATGCAATTTCTAAAAGTAATTCCAATAATCCCTCTGGTTTTTGAGTTGAATAATCCACTCTTTCTTTTGAAACATTTAAAACTGGTCGGCAACTGTATTCTTTTATATTTCCATTATCCATAACACGATTGATTACTCCTGATAATGTGTCAGTTAAAATTGTATCAACATAAATTTTACCATTTTCATCTTCTTGCGTTCCAATAAAGTGCTTTTCTAAATATTGTCTTTCTTTAATAGTATTTATTTCAAAACTTTCATTATTATTTGTATAAAAATATACCGAATCATGTTTTCTTGCTATAGATTTTTTCTTAGATGCTCCACCACTTCTATATGCCCATATTATTTCATTAACAAAATTCTCCTCCCCAAATACTTCATCCATAAGTATCTTCACATAATGCCCTATATGCCAATCAAGATGTACATAAATAGATGCAGTATCACTCATAACTTCTTTGATAGCCATAAGATTTTCATACATCCAGTTTAGGTAGTCCTCTTTGCTCCATATATCTCCATACATTTTCTCTTCAAAAGCTACAAGTTCTTCCATCTCCATTTTTTCTTCTGCTTTTTTGATTTTATCAGCAAGTTTTGGATTTTTACGAATATAGACTTTTTTAGCATAATCAGCCCCACTGGCAAATGGTGGATCAATGTAAACCAAATCTACTTTGATGTTTTGCTCTTTTAAGTAGGCACAAGTACTTAAACACTCTCCACGAATTACCAAATTGTCTGATGCTTCTCCAACACTCTCAAGCTCATTTAATTCATAGTAAGGTATTCCTCTTTGGATTCTCTCGTATACTTTATCGTTGTCTTTATAACTAAGCACTCTTTGACTTCTAGTTATATTATTTAAAATAGCTTGTCCCTTTACGGGAACTTTATCGTAAGGTATATATCTAATTGGCATTGAAAAATCCTTTTATTTTCTTATCTAATTTTATTAGATTCTCATCTAAACTTATACTATCTTCAAGATATAAAAAATCAAATCTTTCATACCCAAAGGCTCGATTGTTTTTAGTTATAAATTCACTTGTTACAAACTCTTTTTTAGCTTTAAAACTCTCATCATTTGCAAATCCAGCACCTTTTGTCTCAAGTATAAGTATCTTGTTGATCTGATTTTCTTCGTCTCTTTTTATGATTAAAAAATCTGTTGTATATCTGCCTATGTATTTATAACTATTTTTTAGGCTTTTGTAACACTCTATTACAAACTCTGTAAGTCCTCTCTCACCATTATAATAAACTTCTAAATTACTATTTTGAAATGAACTAAGAGAAAAAGTATGTTCTAAAATATCTTTTTCAAAACCACTTTGTTTAAAATCATAAGGGATGTAATGAAATGATTTATCTTTATTTTTTGTTGAGATTTGTAGTTTTTAATCTGAAACCTTAGATATTTCATCAAATTTTTGCTCTTGTGCTAAAGCTATAATCTTTTCTTGTTTTGTTTTTTCAAACTCATCTATAAAATTACTATTTTTATCAGCACTTAAGAGTTGTTCACAAGCCTCTGTTGAAGGATATAATTTTTTATTTTCTTCTATAGCTTTTAAATTTTTTACTACTAAAAGTTCGGCACTTTGTTTTATCTCTTCACTTTTTGAGTGTAGCTCTCTTTTTATGCTAAAGCACAATGCTATATCGTTATAAACTTTTTCTAAATTCTCAATTTTGTCATAGATGATTTTCAACTCTTTTTCAAATGGTTTTGTATCAACACGCATAAAACTATTTTTCTCTATCTGAAACAAAAAATCTCTAAAACTTAGCTTTTGATACTCTTTTGTTATAAAATCTCTTGTCTGTTCTATATCATCAAAACTACCACTTTTAATTGTAACTGCACCATCTTTGTAACTATCAATATTTTTGATTATATCGTTTAATTTTTCTTTTGTATTTTCATTTTCTTCAATATTTATAGTGGTGTATTTTATCCTTAATTGATAAAAATCAATTTTAGGTAATTTTAGATAATCAACTCTTAATACTCTTTTTATAGGTTTGTTTAAAGTTTTACGATTCAATGAGTTTAACTCTTCTATGGAGCTGTTTTGTTCTTTTTTAAGTTGTTCATTTAGTATTTTTGCATTGCTTTCATTGAGCCATATCAAAGCTGTATTATCATGTTTATCTACCTCTCTAAGACATCTACAACTTGTTTGAAGTACCATATTTTTAGGGCTATCTCCCACTCCACTTAAAACAACACTTGTCAAGCTTCTACAATCCCACCCCTCTTTACCAACTTGAACTAATAAAATATACCTTTTTTGACTACTTGGTAAATCAAGACTTTTAAATTCAAGCTCGGCATTACTATCTATTTTATACTCTTTGTTGCCTTTGTGAAATTTTAATATTTCATTTTTTGGTATTTTTAGTTTCGTAGTTAAATGAGGATAAACAACCTCTTCCAAATCTTTAATACTACTACAATATATAGCACATTTGGCTATTGTGCCATCTTGATATATTTTATCTTTATAAAGTGCATTAAAATCATTTATCGCCTCTGTTAAAATCTCCGTTTTTTCCAAAGAAGCACTTTTTACAGTTGGAAGTTTTAAAAATTTTTCTATGGCAGTAGTTAAAGGGTAGTAATAAACAGTATTTGTAATATGTGAAAATTTAAAAAAATCATTCTCATTGATATATATTTTTTCGGCACTTTTTAGATAGGGTGTTCCACTAAATCCTAAAACTGTAGTGATATTGTTTTGTTCGTTCCACCAAGATACCACTTGACGAAGTTTTATATCATCACTAGCTGCATGATGAACCTCATCTATAAAGATTGACATATTAGGAATAAGAGCTAATTTTTGTTTAAGCTCATTTTGTACTATCTCATCATCTTCAAAAAGTCCTTTTGCTTGAGAGTTTAGTATTACTTTTTCAGCATTTACTACAAAAATCTGACCAAATGGATTTGGTAAAATACTATTTACTTTTGCTGCATTTGGATTGACTGCAAGATTTGATTTTTTAGCAGTTTTAGGGACATCTAGTATATCAAATTTTAGAAGTTTTTTAATTTTTTTTGCTTGAGCTTCAGCTAATACCCAGCTACCATCAAAACTCTCTATACTTTTTAAAGAAGGTGCTATAGAGTTTTTAAGCCCAGATGGAATTAGTATTAAAAAATTATGAGCAAAGTTTTTATTGTTTGGTTCATTTAATGCAAAATGTAAATCAAGATATATAAAACTTGCCATAAGATAAGTTTTACCTGCACCCATAGGTAAAGATAACAAATAGTCGCTATAGTTAACATCATAAAATATTTTTTTAATAATTTTTTTAGGTTCTTTTATATTATCAATCTCTTTAGCTAAACTTGGTAAGTTCTCTTTTGCAAATAAATACAAAGATAATTTTTCAAAATAACCATGGTTATACATAAATTTTTCATATTCATTAAAATCAGTTGTATCCGTTATAAAAAAACCTTCGCTGAACAACTGCCATAAAGGCTTATTTTTTCCTACAATTTTTAAAAAGAGATAAATCTCAATAGCCTCGATTTGAGTATCTCTTAATTTACCTCTGCTTTTAATATATTTAATTATCTCTTTAACTGTGCAACCATCAGAATTCAACCATATATCTTTTTCAATTTTTATATTTTTATTTATCATATATTTTATCCATTTTTGTTATGTAACTTTCAAAGCTACAATCAAAGTAAAAATCCATATCATCAGTGTCACAATCAAACTGAGTAAAACTAAAGTTGCACCGGCATCTTTTGCCTGTTTTGCCAAAATATGATACTCATTTGTCACTAAATCTACAACGCGTTCAATCGCACTGTTTGCCACCTCTGCCAAAACAGGTAAAAAAAGCGATAGAAAAAGTATACTCGAATATACAAATTTTATAGGTAAAATCCAAGCAACAGAT
>JAJRPV010000051.1 GCA_024280575.1 Campylobacterales bacterium | reverse complement strand
TATCAAAGATGAAGAGCATATAAAAGTAGAAGAAATTAAAAATGATAATTTTAAAGTAATCCAAAATTCAAAACAAATTATAAAAATGCTAGATGCCTTTGCGCAAGGTGTAAGAGCGTGGAATAAAGAGTTAGGCATACCGGAAGATAGTGCAAATTTAGGCATTGTTCAGGTGAAGGAAGGTATTTTTAAAATTATCATTTCACTAAGAACGATGGATGATAAAAAGATGGATGAATTAGAAGCTCAAACAAAATCCTTCTTTGATTTATTTGGTTTTTCTGTCTCTTTCCCGTCAAGGCATGACGCTTGGACTCCATATGTCGGAGATTTCTCCAAAAAAGTCAAAGAAATCGCATCAAAATATGTACCAAACATAGAATTTAAAGCCATTCATGCAGGTTTAGAGTGCGGATTGCTAATAGCAAAACAAAAAGAGCCAAAAGAGGCAGTTTCCATAGGACCAAATATAAGATTTCCTCACTCTATAAGAGAAGAGTGTGATTTGGATTCCGTAGAAAAAATAAGAAAAATAGTCGAGGATATTATCTTGCTTTAAAGCCGTCTTTGCTTTTGCAAAATTGGGTTAAAAAGCATTTATCGCATTTTGGATTCTTGGCAGTGCAGATGTATCGACCAAACAAAACCATCGCCTGATGAAGTATATGAAGATGATCTTTGAACTTTTTTGTTAATTCAACTTCGGTTTTTATCGCAGTTACGGCATCACTTAGTCCCAATCTGTGTGCAACGCGAAAAACATGTGTATCAACTGCCATAAGGTTTTTACCGGCATATTCTATTAAGACAACATGAGCTGTTTTTTGCCCGACACCTGCCAATGAAATCAGTTTTTTTTCATCTAGAGGTATTTGCCCGTTGAAGTCATTTATGACTTTTTGTGCCATTTTTATTAAATTTTTTGCTTTATTGTTGAAAAAAGAACACGATTTTATCAACTCTTTTATATCATCCAGCGAGGCAAGACTTAATTCTTTAACGCTTGGGTATTTTTCGAAAAGAGCAGGTGTGATTATATTAACTCTTTTATCTGTGCATTGCGCCGAGAGCATTACCGATATGAGAAGCTCGTATAAACTTTTGTACTTTAATTCTGTTACGGCATTGCTGTAATTTTCTATAAATAATTCTTTTATTTCTTGAATTTCTTTTTTTGTTGATTTTTTCATGATGGAATTTTACCTAAAGATTTATTAAATATTTAAATTAAAAGTGTATAATTCTTAAAATTTTAAAAATAAAGGATTTAGATGAAAAGAATAATATTTGGAAGCTTGATAGCTATGGTTTTAGGTGTCAGTTTAAATGCAACTGTATATGCAACAGTAAATGGTTACAATGTTACGGATCAAGATATAAAAGTATTGATGAGAAGTATTCCTGGAGCCAAATTTGAACAACTTCCGCCTGCAACACAAAAAAAGATTGTGCAACAAGCTATAGAAAGGCATCTTTTAGCTAAAAAAGCTATAAAATCAGGCATAGAAAATAGTCCTGAATTTAAAAAAGCACTTGAAGGCATAAAAAAAGATTTGGCACTTGAGCTTTGGATGAAAAAAGAATATGCAAGTGTAAAAGTTGATGAAAAATCTATAAAAGATTATTATAATAAAAATGCCGATAAGTTTGTAAAACCATCTCGTGCAAAAGCTAGACACATTCTTTTAAAAACTGAAAAAGAAGCAAAAGATGTAATTGCTCAGCTAAAAGGTTTAAAAGGTGCTGCTCTTAGTAAAAAATTTATTGAATTAGCAAAATCAAAATCTACAGGACCTAGTGGTAAAAGTGGTGGAGAATTAGGTTGGTTTGGCAAAAGACAAATGGTAAAACCTTTTAGTGACGCTACATTTGCTCTTAAGAAAGGTGAAATTACAAAAACTCCCGTAAAAACACAATTTGGATATCATGTGATTTTATTGGAAAATAAAGAGATCGGTAAAAAAGCAACTCTTGCTGAAGTCAAACCTCAGATAGAAAATGCTTTAAAAATGGAAAAATTTAGAAAAAAAGTTGCGGGCATTGCAAAAGAGCTTAAAAAAGGTGCAAAAGTAACTATAAAATAAAAAGGTTGTTTCATGCAAAAGACAAAAATTTTTGATTTTGTTAAACCCGGTGTTGTGTTTGGTGATGATTTACAAAAAATGTTCGAAGTGGCAAAAGCAAATGCTTTTGCCTTTCCGGCAGTCAATGTAATCGGTACAAATTCGATAAATGCTGTGATGGAGGCAGCAAAAAAAGTTAATTCTCCTGTTATTATCCAATTTTCAAACGGAGGAGCTAGCTTTTATGGCGGAAAAGGCATAGATTCTAAGACTTCAGCAGTTTTGGGAGCTATTAGCGGAGCTTTACATGTACATACTTTGGCGGTTGCCTATGGCATACCTGTTGTTTTACACACAGATCATGCCGCAAAGAAACTTCTTCCATGGATAGATGGTCTTTTGGATGCAGGGGAACTGTACTTTAAAAAACATGGTCACCCACTCTTTAGTTCGCACATGCTAGATCTTTCAGAAGAGAGTCTTGAAGAGAATATCTCTATAAGTAAAGAATATCTAAAAAGAATGAATAAAATCGACATGACACTCGAAATTGAATTAGGCTGTACAGGTGGTGAAGAAGATGGTGTGGATAACTCGCACCTCGATAACTCAGCTCTTTATACACAGCCTGAAGATGTTGCATATGCTTACAAGGAACTAAGCGAAGTAAGTAACAGATTTACGATAGCAGCCTCTTTTGGAAATGTACATGGTGTCTATAAACCCGGAAATGTGAAGCTTACTCCAAAAATCTTGGATAATTCTCAAAAATATATAAAAGAGAAGTTTGATTTAAAAGATGATAAGCCTGTAAATTTTGTATTTCATGGTGGTAGCGGCAGTGAACTTGACGATATAAGAGAAGCTATCTCATATGGTGTAATTAAGATGAATATAGATACAGATACACAATGGGCTTTTTGGGAAGGCGTCAAAGGTTATACGGACAAATATAGTCCATTTCTCCAAACTCAGATTGGTAATCCTGACGGAGATGACATACCAAACAAAAAGTACTATGATCCACGAAAATGGTTAAGATCAGGCGAAGAAGGCGTGATAAGAAGACTTGAAATCGCTTTTGGTGATTTAAACTGCTTAGATAGAAATTAAATTTAGAGCCTCTTGCGAGGCTCTAAATAACTTCATTTTTTATGATATTTAATCCAACCCCTTTTGAATCATATACTTTTAAAGATAAGAGTATCTGGATAAAACGAGATGATTTGATAAGTGAAGATTTTTCGGGCAATAAAGCTAGAAAATTTGAATATTTTTTGTCAATAGATTTTCCTAATATTAAAAAAATTGTAAGTTATGGCTCAAATCAATCCAATGCTATGTATTCACTTTCAGTTTTGGCAAAGATGAAAAATTGGGAGTTTATATATTTTTGCGACCATATTCCAACTTTTTTAAAGCAAAACCCGGTAGGAAACTACAAATATGCCCTTCAAAACGGAATGCAAATTTTTACAACAAATAACAAATCTTATGAAGCATATGCCCAAAAAAACAAAGATACTTTAATCATAGAAGAAGGGGGCAGACAAAAAGAGTCCGAATATGGTTTGAAAAAACTAGCGCTAGAGCTTAAAAATGATATTTTAAAAAACAGCATATCAAACCCTTATATTTTTTTGCCATCAGGTACTGGTATTACAGCGTTATATTTGCAAAAATACTTATCGTTTCAAGTCTATACATGTAGCACTGTAGGGAGTGATGAATATCTGAAAAAACAGTGGAATATGGTCGAAGATGGTGCTAAAAAAGTTCCTGAAATATTAAATTCAAAGAAAAAATACCATTATGGCAAACTGTATTTTGAAGGATATAAAATATGGCAGGAATTAAAAGAAGAATTAGATGTTGAATTTGATCTTTTATATGACCCAATCGGATGGATAAAATTATTAGAAAATATAGATAAACTAAAAGGAACTCTCGTATATATACATCAAGGAGGACTAAAAGGCAATGAGTCGATGAAAGCAAGGTATGAGCGAAAGTATGATAAAATAGATTTTTAGATTTCTTTTATATGCCTAGTGTGAGGCTCAGACTGACAGGGAGGATTTGCCTCTAAGCTAGGCATATAAAAGAAATCTAAATCTTGAACTAGTAAAGGAAATTTAGTGTTACAGATAAAAACAACTGATAAACATTTTAAAGAAACATTTGACAAGCTCCTGCAAAGAGGAAAAATGGATATAGAAAATGTATCCAAAATAGTAAACAGTATAATTGATGAGATAAGAAAAGATGGAAACAGTGCCGTCAAAAAACATGTAGAAAAATTTGACAAATGGCAAGTAAAAGATGATAAAGATTTAGAAATTTCTACTGATGATATGAAAAAAGCATATAGTTTTTTAAGCAAAGAATTAAAAGACGCACTTAATTTAGCTTATAATAGAATCAAATATTATCACGAGAAGCTTATGCCAAAAACTTGGATGGAAGAGGATAATACAGGCTCAATATTGGGACAAAAGATAACCGCGATTGATAAAGCAGGATTATATATACCCGGTGGTAAAGCAGCATATCCGAGTTCTCTTTTGATGAATGCGATTCCGGCAATAGTAGCGGGAGTGGAAGAGATAATAGTCTGTACGCCTGCCCCTAACAATGAGCTTAATTCCCTTCTTTTGGCTGCTATGCACTTGTGTAGAATAAAAAAAGCTTATAAAATTGGCGGAGCGAGTGCGATAGCTGCTATGGCTTATGGAACTGATACAATTCCAAAAGTTGATGTTATCACGGGACCTGGCAATATTTTTGTAGCAACTGCGAAAAAGCTAGTTTACGCAGAAGTAAATATAGATATGATAGCAGGACCAAGCGAGATTGGAATATTGGCCGACGATAGTGCAGATGCTAAACTCTTGGCGATTGACCTTTTAAGCCAAGCCGAGCACGACGAAATGGCAAGTTCTATTTTAATCACAACAGATGAAAATCTTGCAAATAGTGTAGAAGTAGAGATAGAAAAATGGTTACCAACACTAGGTAGAGAGAAAATAGCAAGAACTTCCATAGAAAACAGGGGAGCCCTCATCATTGCAAAAGATATGGATGAAGCGATAAAATTGATGAATGAGATAGCACCTGAGCATTTAGAAGTTGTGTGTGAAAATGCGATGGAAATATTGCCAAAGATAAAGCATGCCGGAGCAATTTTTTTAGGAAGTTATACGCCTGAACCGATAGGTGATTATATAGCAGGTCCAAATCACACACTCCCGACTGGCGGAACTGCGAAGTTTTATTCGCCTTTAAGCGTTGATAATTTCATAAAAAAATCCTCAATAATCAGTATGAGTAAAACTGGTATAGAGGAAATAGGGAAAGAGTGTGCACTCTTAGCCAAAACAGAAGGACTAGGAGCTCATGCCGCTTCTGTTTTAGAAAGATTATAAAAAAATATTATATTTTACCGATATATGTTTTATGTAAAAAAGTTATTATTATGGTATAGTATCAGCTTAAATTCAAATTTTCATAGGAGTTTTTATGGGCAAAAAGTTTTTTTTATTGTTTACAAGTGTTTTGGTTTTTTCGTCAACACTTTTTGGTTTAACTTTAAAGCAGAGTGTCGTTGACACCTTAAATAATAATCCGATTGTTAAAGAAATGTTGAGGAATTACCGTGCAACAAGAGAGGATTTGAAGATTGCCGAATCCGAATATTATCCAAAAGTCGATTTTAGAGCAGTTGCGGGTTATAACAGTGCAGGTAAACTTTATGACCATGTTAGAGATATTGATTATACAAATTATGAAACCGCTCTTACTTTAACTCAAAATATTTTTAACGGTTTTGGTACTATGCATAAAGTCGATTATGAAGAAGCTCGTATCTTGGCCGCAGCATATCATTATGTCGAAAAATCAAATGATATTGCATTTAGAATGGCAAATTCATATATTGAAGTTTTAAAAGAGAAAGACTTGGTATCTATCGCAAAAGAAAATATAAAAATAGTTGATACAATTTACAATAAAGTTCAAGATTTATACAAATCCGGTTTAACTGCAGAATCAGAAGTTAAAAAGATTAAATCAGCTCTCTCTCTAGCCCGTTCAAATCTTACCGTTGCAGAAAATAATTTGCTTGATAAAGAGTATGCGATGCGAAAAGTGTTAGGCAGAATGCCAGATATAAATAGTATGAAAACTCCAAATTTGAATGAAGTAGTTTTGCCTAAAAGCTTAGAAAAAGCCGCTTCTTATGCCATAACACATAATCCTTCACTTCTTGTAAGCAAATACAATATAAAAAGTGCCGAAGCGCTTATGAAGCATAAGAAAAAGAATTTTTACCCAAAGATTGATTTAGAAGTTGAACAAAGATACAATGATTCGCATATAGATACAAATGGTTTTGACCAGCCTGATGATAGATTTCGTGCGAGAATTATTTTTCATTACAACTTTTACAATGGAGGTGCTGATAGTGCCGATTTACAAAAAAGTGTAAGTAAAATAAATCAGGAAGTAGAAATAAAAAGAGATTTGAAACGCCAGGTGATAGAAGGAATGGATCTGTCTTGGAGTGCCTACACTATGATAAAAAAACAGCTTAAGGATTTAAAAGATTATAATAAATATAGCCAAGAAACATTGAAACTATATGAGCAAGAGTATGATTTAGGTCGCCGTACATTATTAGATTTGCTCTCTGCACAAAATGATCTTATATCTTCAAGAAAACATATAGTTCAGGCTAAATATGATTATATTTTTGCAAAATACAGAATACTTGATGCTATGGGAACAATGGTTGAGACAATTCTAGGAGATGACTCAAGTTTAACCAAGCCAGTTAATTTATATACAAATAAAAAAGCAGATAAAAAAATCGATATGCTTCCTGTGAAACTAGATGCTGATAACGATAACATCACAGATAATAGAGATATATGTAACGATTCTTTGAAGCAAAACAATATAATGCCATATGGTTGCAAAGATACCAAAAAATATAAAGAGATAGTCCGTTTTAATGCACTAAAATTTCAAAACTCTTACTTGATGGATACAAATAACAGTAAAATCTCAAAAATTGAATCTACAATTAAAAAGTATCTTAAAAACGGAGAAGATATTTATATTACAGTCATAGGTCATACAGATGAGCCTACAGATAATGCAAATGAAAAGAGTATAAAATCTGATACATATGCTAGTAAATTAGAAGATTCATTTAGATATAAATTATCAACTAGTAAAAGCTTTGAATTGAGTAAAAAATATGCCCTAGAAGTAAAGAATAGGCTTGTAAAATCAGGAATAGACAAAAACCTAATACATGTAGCCTATGAAGGTGGATTTGACAAAGGATACACTGATGCTACCTTAAAAGGAAGAGAATTTTCAAACAGAGCTATGGTTACTATATATGTAAAGAAACCAAAAGAAAAAGACAGTGATAATGATGGTATTATAGACAGTAAGGATAAATGCAAAAATACCCCAAAAGATATAAAAGTAAACTCATACGGATGTGCAATAGACAGCGATAGAGATGGGGTTGCTGATTATTTGGATAAGTGTCTAAATACCCCAAGAGGATTTAAAGTAAACAGTGACGGGTGTCCTGTCATGAAGAGACTAGGTTTAAATTTTGCGCCAGATAAATACTCAATCAATGATGAATCTTATGCCAAAATATCTGAGTTTGCAAACTTCCTAAAAAAATACCCAAAATATAAAGTAAAAATTGTCGGCTATACCGATTCTATTGGAACTGCAGTTTCAAATTTAAAACTATCCAAAAAGAGAGCTAAAAGCGTTAAAAAAGCACTGATTAAAAGCGGAATTAATCCCTCAAGAATAACATCTGTGGGAATGGGAGAAAAGAATCCTATCGGAGATAATTTTGTTAAAGCAGGTCGAAAATTAAATCGTCGTATTGAGGCTGAGTTATATTATTAGTAAAATAGCCTACTTGTGATGTACTACATGTAGGCTAAAATTTATTCACAGGGTTGCGTATGGGCGAAAAAATATCAAGTTTTAAACAAGATTCTCTCTTAAATACACTAGTGCTATATACAAATTTATTTCACAAACCTTTTACTGCAGATGCTCTGATATCAGGATTGCCATCAGGTGATTTAGAAAATTATGATAATCTTTTTACAACCGATAAATCACGCACTTTGTTTTCAAGAGCTGCACAAAGAGCAGGCTTGAAAAGCACACTTATAGAAAGGGAACTATCTGATATATTGGAGTTGCAGTTGCCTATGATTTTATTGCTAAGTAAAAATAGTGCCTGTATATTGGAAAAATTCTCAGATGATAGAAAAGAAGCAAAAATTATATATCCCGAAGGTGATGGCTTGACACAGTGGGTTAGTATAGAAAAACTTGATGAAGAGTATTTGGGTTTTGCATATTTGCTAAAAAAAGAGTTTGAGTATAAAAATAGGGATTCTAAAACACTGCAGTTAGAGCAAAAACATTGGTTTTGGAGCACTCTAAAGCTTTCAAGTAAAATTTATAGAGATGTATTATGGGCATCACTGCTTGTGAATTTATTTGTTTTAGCTACACCTCTTTTTACAATGAATGTATATGATAGAGTAATTCCAAATAATGCCAAAGAAACTTTGATGGTCTTTGCTATAGGTATTGTTGTAGTTTATGTCTTGGATTTTTTTCTAAAATTTACAAGAGCATATTTGCTAGAGCTCGCCGGTAAAAAAAGCGATATCATAATGTCTTCTATCATATTTGAAAAAGTTATGGATTTGAAGATGGCAGTTCATCCTAGCTCTGTTGGTTCTTTTGCTAGTAATTTAAGAGATTTTGAGGCAGTCAGGTCATTTTTCACGACAGCTACAATGACAGCTTTGATAGATCTTCCTTTTTCAATTATTTTTTTAATAGTGATTTACTATATTGGCGGAAATTTAGTGTTTGTTCCAATTACTACGATGTTTTTGATACTATCATATTCTTTAATAATTAGAAAACCACTTCAAAATGCGATAGAGAGTTCGCATGAAGCAAGTGCTAGAAAAAATGGAATTTTGATAGAAACACTGCAAAATATAGAAACAGTTAAAACTACAGGAATGAGTGGAAAAATACAGTGGAACTGGGAAGAAACAACAGGGGAAATAGCCAGTAAAAACTTAAAATCAAGGATGATGTCAACTTCTATTCCAAATATTACAAATTTGTTCATTCAACTCAATACGGTATTTGTGGTGGTTTTTGGTGTTTTTTTAATAGAAAACTTTGAATTAACTATGGGTGGATTGATTGCCGTTGTAATTTTAACTTCAAGAACAGTGGCTCCTATGGGACAGGCAGCTGCTTTGATTTCAAATTATGCCGATGCTAAAACTTCATACAATATTTTAAGTGAAATAATTGCAAGACCAGTAGAGAGACCACACGGTAAAGAGTTTATTAAACAGTCGAAGGTACAAGGAAAGATAGAATTTAAAGATGTAAGTTTTGCATATCCAGGTGCCGAAATCAATGCTTTGGATAAAGTGAGTTTTACTATTAATCCCGGGGAAAAAGTGGCTATAATAGGTCGTATTGGTTCTGGAAAAAGTACCATAGCAAAATTGATTTTAAAGTTATATGAGCCTGATAGTGGTATGATTTTGATAGATGGCATAGATATAGCACAAATAGATCCGGCTGATCTTCGCTCATATATATCTTATGTGCCTCAGGATATTCATCTCTTTAGCGGTACCATAAAAGAAAATATAATATCTTCGCAGAGACATCCGCATGATAGTGATATATTGCATGCTGTAAATGTAAGTGGTGCAAATGATTTTATAAAGATGCATCCTTTGGGATTTGATATGCCTATTGGTGAAAGAGGTGCAGGATTGTCCGGTGGGCAAAGGCAAAGCATAGGGATTGCAAGAGCACTTTTAAGAGATAGTTCTATTATGGTGATGGATGAGCCGAGTAATGCGATGGATCAAGCGACAGAAGGTAATTTGCTTAAAAAATTTGAAAAAGAATTAGACTCAAAAACAATGATTTTAATAACACAAAAAATTTCACTTTTGAGTATAGCTCAAAGAGTTATAGTTATGCATAATTCAAAAGTGATGCTTGACGGCGATAGAAAAACTATTGTTGAACAACTTTCAGGTGGAGTTAAAAATGGCTAAAAAATTGACAAAACAAGATTATGAATTTATGCATAGTTTGAGTAGCGCAATGCTTGAGTCAACACCAAGACGATTGAGAATGATACTGTTTTTTTGGATTATTGCTGTTTTTGTTTTTTTTACATGGGCATATTTTGCACAAATAGATGAGATAGCCAGAGGCTCTGGCAAGATTATACCAAGTGGTAAAAACCAGATTGTACAAAACCTAGAAGGTGGAATCGTAGAAGAGATACTGGTAAAAGAGGGAGATTTAGTTAAAAAAGATCAGTTGCTAGTTAAAATCAGTAATAAAAAATCGCAGTCATCACTTGACACAAATAAAATAAAATCAAATTCTTTAAAAGCAAAAATTATTCGCTTAAGATCTCAAGCAAGCGGTAAAGATTTTATAGTAAGTAAAGAGTTGCAAGAAAAAATACCTAATTTGGTAAAAAATGAAAAAAGTCTGTATGAAACCAATATAAATGAGCTAAACTCGAAAATCGTTACTTTAAATGAAAAACTAAAACAAAAGAAACAAGAATTAATAGAGGCAAGAACTCATATATCTCACTTAAGAGATTCATACAGAATGATTAGTGAAGAAGTTAGGATGACTGAGCCTATGGTAAAAAAAGGTATTCGTTCAAAGATTGATTTTTTAAAGCTCAAGCGAGAGGCAAACGACATAGAAGAGAGATACCTGACAACCAAAAAATCAATACCAAGACTAAAATCAGCCATAAAAGAGGTAAAAAGTTCTATAAAATCTACAAAATTATTTTTTCAAAGTGATGCAAAAACAAAATTAAATGTAGCTCTGACACAATATAATGCAATCAAAGCAAATAGCACTTCTTTCCAAGATCAAGTAACTCGCACACTCGTAAAATCACCCATGAAAGGAATAGTAAAAAATCTTTTTGTAAATACCATCGGAGGAGTTATAAAACCAGGTGAAGATATTATGGACATTGTTCCAAGCGAAGATAAACTTTTGGTTGAAGTCAAGATTAAGCCTTCTGATATAGCCTTTATTTATTATGGCCAAAAAGCAATAGTAAAATTTTCTGCATATAACTTTTCCATTTATGGTGGTTTAAACGGAAAAGTTGTTTTGATAAGCCCAGATACTATAAAAGATAAAAAAGGAAAAACATTTTATACTATAAGAATTCAAACAGATAAAAATTACATAGCATATAAAGGTAAAAAGCTAAAAATAATACCGGGTATGACAACTACCGTAAATATCATAACAGGTAAAAAAACTATTTTGGATTATATACTTAAACCTATATTGAAGACAAAAGAAAATATGTTTACAGAGCGATAATTTGAAGACAATACTATATAGCGATGACATAAATCTACTCTCATATTGGGAAAAAGCACTTGATTTTGAGTGTGAAGTGATAGAAGATGTCAAAGACCTGAAAAAGGTATCTTCTAGTATTATTGTGGTGAATTATGGTATTTGTGTCTCTACATGTAGAGAATTTATAGGTAATTTGATAAACAACGATAACGATATCATGATGATGCATCGTGTTCCGGATATGGAGATTGCAAAAGAGCTCTTAAAAAGCGGTGTCAAAGGCTATGGCAATGCACTTATGAGAGAGCACTTCATAGTCTCTGCTATCCATACCATAAGAGATGGCATGGTTTGGTTACATCCCGAATTCACATCTAAATTAATCATGGATTTGCCTGTAACGGGTGATGCTAAAAAGAAAATTTATATCGATAAATTAAGTCCAAGAGAAGCTGAAGTTGCACTTTTACTTAAAATTGGAGATACTTATAAAACCATAGCAGGAAAACTTGACATCACACCAAGAACCGTAAAAGCCCATGCCCAAAGTATTTATATAAAGCTTAATGTAAAAGATAGATTAGCTCTAGCTCTACTGCTTCAATAGCCTATTGTCCATACAGACAATAGATATAATTTTATTCTTTTTATATAATAAATAAAATAAAATAATTAAGGTTGCAAATATGGCACATATAGTCGGAATAGTAAAAAGTGTTACAGGGCACTTTTTTGCAAAAGATGCAAATGGAAATGTGACAGAGTTAAAATCTGGGGATCAGATTTTAGATAATATGATAGTTTTTGGAGATAAGGGAAACCAGTCCACTTCCAAAATAGATATAGAAAATTTATCAAATCACAATATGATGATTTTAGAGGGTTCTCAAAGTCAGCTTTTTGATGGAACAGTTATAGCAGAACAAGGCAGTGTAGGTGATGCAGCTATTTCTCAAGAGAGTTTAAATGCAGCTTTAAGAGCGAGTGTTTATGGAAATTCACAAGATAGTAGCCAAAATATTTTAAGCAATAACGCCGAAAATGACCAATTGATTTCACATAAAACAGGAGACAATCTCCATCAAAATCAGTTTGATTCTCGTTCAGGGGAATCTGTAGATGTCAATAGTGATTTAAGGGATGCACAGTTTCATAATTCAAGTTTTTTAGAATTTAACCAACGCATAGGTGACAGTGTAGATATCAACAGTGATCTTAGAAATGCTCAGTTTAAAACCACAGGACACCACTATGATGAAGATGGAAATTTTGGTGACAAATCAGGAGAACTTTTTGATTCAATTGCAGTTGTAGGAAGTCCTGATGCACCAATAGTTCAGCATACACAAATGTTTATTTCAGATGCTGTACGCAATGAAGGAGATGGGACTATCACTTTTACGGTAAGCCTAGCTGATCCGATAGGAACAGATATCACTTTTGATTTTGCTACTGAAAGTGACAGTGCGACTTCCGGTTTGGATTTTACGGCCGTTAGTGGCAGTGGCTTAATACAGGCAGGTGCTTCACATACTACAATAACAGTTCCTATAACAGATGATTTTATAACTGAAAATAGCGAGCAATTTTTTGTAAGCTTAACAAACCCAAGTGCAAATGTAACCATAACTGATCCTCAAGCAATAGGCACTATTTTAGACACGAGCAGTGAGCAAACCCACGAAATAGCCCAAGTAGTTCTAGTGGCAGTAAACTCATCCGCCTCCACAATCTCAGATATACCAACAGATGCAAACGGTGCACTAATCATAAACAACACAAACACAACACCAGAAGGTGGACAATTACACTACAT
>JAJRPV010000050.1 GCA_024280575.1 Campylobacterales bacterium | reverse complement strand
TTATTGTGAATTTAGCTGCCCCGAAGCCGATTGTCTAACAGTTATAAGAGATGAGATATCTTTAAATCCCTCTTATTTCAAGCAAAATATAATGGCAAAAGATGAGCTTTTCAAATGTATCGAGTGCGGAAAAGAGTTTGCCCCTAAAAAAGCAGTAGAAAAAATAGCAGATATGATGAAGCCAAGATTTAATGGGGATGAAGCCAAGATTAGGTCTTTGTATTGTTGTGCTGATTGCAAACCAAAAGTGATTTTGCAAGCACAAATAGATAATGAAATGAAACAAAGGGAGGAAATATAAGTATGAACTATCAAGAATCAGTAAATCCGGCTCGCTCTTTATATTATGGTTTTATGAGTAAAATGTTTGTTTTTTCGGCAAGAGAGGATAGATATGATGGGGTTATTGAAGCACTGGATGTATTGATTGCAAATCCAATGGACGAAAATTCTTGCGAAGCTCTAAAAGAGATAAAAGAGTTTATAGAGACAAGAGGAACTGAGGCTTTGGCAAATGAATATGATGATATTTTTAGCAATCCTGAAACAAGTGTTGTGCGAGATACGGCAAGTTACTATGATGAAGGTTTAGAAAGTGCCAAAAAAAGAGTTGTTGTCAAAAACTTTTTAGGAAAAACCAAAATACGAAGAAATGAAGCTATATTTAAAGACAATGAGGACAGCGTGGGTTTTTTAGTTACTTTTATGCATGAATTATGTGAGTTAATTATAAAGGGTGAAACACAGTATGAAACTGTGCAGCATTGTCTTTTTACAGAAGTAATCAACGAGTTTTTTGATGAATTTATAGTCAATCTTTATGAGCACGAAAAATCAAATGCCTATAAATCTTTAGCAATAGTATTAAATGCTTTTTTAGAATTTGAAAGATTATATTTTAAAGTTAGTAAACCCAAGCCAAAAGAAAAGGTTATTAAAATAGAAGAACCTTGTGAATATATAAGTGATGAAGAAGCCAAAAGAAGAGCAGAAAACAGAATAAAAAGAAACTCTGCCGCGCTTCATGAATCTTGCAATATGGAAGTATTTACAGGAACAGAGGAAGAGGGGGATTTGTAACAAATGACGAGAAGTTTTGAAAGAAATCAAAGTTTTATCGATAAGCGTTTAGTTTTTTCAAAACTTCTTGAATTCAGGGAGTAAATCTTAAACGAGGAGGATTATATGGAAGAGAAAAGACGAAGCTTTTTGAAAAAAGCTGCTCTTGCCAGCGCTGTAACAGCTGTTGGTGCAGTAGCTGCGTCAGCGGCAACAAAAAGCAGTTCATATAGTTCAGATGGCGTTGTTGTAGGAAAATCTACCAAAAAAGAGATTCTCTACAAGAAAACAGAGGCGTGGGATGAGTATTATCGCACAGCTTTATAGATATAGGAGGAATTGAGTATAGAAGATACAACTGCCAAAGCTCTTTCTACTAGAATCGGTCGTAGGTCATTTATGAAGATGGCTGCAATCGCCGGTGCATTTGGTGCAACAAGCGCATTTGCAAGTAGTGGCGTAACAAGACCGGCTACGCAAGAAGAGGTAAAGAACCCTTTTCCAGGATCTAAGCTTGTTAAAACCGTCTGTACATCATGTTCAGTAGGTTGTGGCGTTATAGCCGAGGTTCAAAATGGAGTTTGGGTTAGGCAAGAGGTTGCGCAAGATCATCCTGTTAGTTTAGGTGGTCATTGTTGCAAAGGTGCTGATATGATCGATATGATCAGATCGGAAGTAAGGCTTAAACACCCATTAGTGAAAGAAAACGGTCAATGGAAGCGTATCAGTTGGGATACTGCGTTTGATCGAATTTCTAAGAAATTGGAAGATTTAAGAAAAACAGTCGGACCAGAATCAACAATGTTTCTAGGTTCAGCAAAATTTAACAATGAGCAAGCTTACTATTTTAGAAAGTTTGCCGCGATGTTTGGAACAAATAATATAGACCATCAAGCAAGAATTTGACATAGCACAACAGTCGCCGGTGTGGCGAATACATGGGGTTATGGCGCTATGACGAATTCTTTGAATGATATTCAAAATTCTAAGGCTATAATTATTTTTGGGGCAAATCCGGCGGTAAATCATCCGGTTGGATTTAGGCATCTTTTGCTTGCAAAAGAGAGAAACAATGCGCAGTTAATCGTGGTAGATCCTAGATTTACAAGAACTGCCGCAAAAGCTGATTTGTATGCACAAATCAGACCAGGAACAGATATAGCATTTATGTATGCTATGCTTAATATTATCTTTAAAAATGGTTGGGAAAATAAAGAGTTTATCAATGACCGTGTTTATGGCATGGATGAGGTTAGAAAAGAAGCAGCCATGTGGACTCCTGATATCGCAGCAAATGTTACGGGAGTTAGCGCTGATAAAATAATGCAAATCACTAGAGCATACGCCAGAAGTACTCCTGGTACTTTACTTTGGGCAATGGGGCTTACCCAACATACCATAGGAAGTTCAAATACTCGTATAGCTCCAATTTTGCAGTTAGCACTTGGAAATATGGGACAAGAAGGTGGTGGATGTAACATCTTGCGTGGACATGACAATGTGCAAGGTGCGACTGACATGTGTTGTCTTTCACATACACTTCCCGGATATTACGGTTTGAGTGACGGTTCATGGAAATACTTCGCTTCATCTTGGGGTGTTGACTATGAATGGCTCAAAGGAAGATTTAAAACAAAAGAGTGGATGAATAAAAAAGGCTTTACTTTAGCTCGTTGGTATGCCGGAGTATTGGCTGGAAAACCAGGCGAAGATAAAATTCACAATGGTGGCACAAATCTTAAAGCTCTTGTGGTTTTAGGAAACGGTATCACTTCGATAGATCAACAGGCAAAAGTCAAAGAAGCACTTGATAACTTGGAACTAATCGTAATAGCTGATCCATTTGTAAATGAAGCAGTAGTCTTGACAGACAAAAAAGATGATGTTTTCTTACTTCCTGCTGCTAGCCAGTTTGAAACAAGTGGATGTGTAACCGCAACTAACCGTTCAGCTCAATGGAGAAGCCAGGTAATTGAGCCTTTATATGAGAGTAAACCTGATCAAGAGATTATGTTTGAGCTTGCTAAAAGACTTGGTTTTTATGACCAGCTTACCAAGGGCATGTTGATGAAAGAGAATAACAAATCTTTCAAATGGCCTGAAGATGCAACTGATGAGTTTGCTAGAATTATCAAAACTATCGGTTTTACAGGTTGGACTTCTAAGAGACTTAAAAGGCATCAGGAAAACTGGGATAAATTTGATCACATCAGCTTAATGGGATATGGCCCAATGAAGGGCGAATATTATGGTCTTCCATGGCCTTGCTGGACTGAAACTCACTCGGGAAGCCCTGTTCTTTATGACATTAATCGTTCAGTAAAAGAAGGCGGTATGGGATTTAGAAATAGATTTGGTCTAGTGCATGATGGTGTTGATTTGCTTGCAGGACCTGGTTCAGCTCCTAAAGATTCGGCAAACAAAGGCGGATATCCTGAAATTACGGCAAAAAATATTGAGTCAGTTTTAGGCATCACTTTAACAGCATAAGAAAAGAAAAAAATCGGCAAAAACTGGAAAGTTGACAAGAGCAATATCATCGCTGAAAAATGTATGGAAAGAGGTATGGTTCCTTACGGAAATGCAAAAGCAAGAGCAGTTGTTTGGACATTCCCTGATAGGATTCCAATTCACAGAGAACCACTTCACTCACCAAGGCAAGACTTAGTGAAAGAGTATCCAACTTATAAAGATAAACCAAATCATTACAGAGTTGATACTAGATATGCTAGTGTGCAAGACGAGAAAGATTGGAGTAAAGAGTTCCCTGTTAATCTAATCACGGGAAGATTGGTAAATATGAACGGAGCCGGTGTTGAGACAAGATCTTCAAAATATCTTGCAAAACTATCACCTGAAATGTTCTGCGATATCAATCCTGGACTTGCTGCAAATCATGGTATAAGAAATGGAGATATGATGTGGATTCATTCACCTGAGGGCAGTAAAATCAAAGTAAAAGCCCATTTCTCATATAGCGTTACTGAAGATAGGGTTTTCTTGCCTATGCATTTTGCCGGATATTTCCAAGGCAAGGATTTAAGTGCAAATTATCCTAAAGGTCACAAGCCTTATGCAGTCGGCGAGAGTGCAAATACTGTTACAAATTATGGTTATGACATTGTTACTCAGCTTCCTGAAACTAAAGGCGGATTATGCCGCATAGAAAAAGCGTAGGGGGTGCGAAATGAGTTATGCAAGAATGAAATTTTATTGTGATGATAGAAGATGTATAGATTGTGACGGATGTAGTGTTGCATGTGCCGAAGCACACGAACTACCTGTTGGAATCAGCAGAAGAAAAGTTGTAACCCTGAATGAAGGTGTCGAAGGAAAAGAGTTTTCTACTTCGATGGCTTGTATGCACTGTACAGATGCTCCTTGTGAGCAAGTTTGTCCGGTAGATTGTTTTTATATCAGAGAAGATGGAATTGTGCTTCATGATAAAAATATATGTATAGGGTGTGGATATTGCTTGTATGCCTGTCCTTTCGGAGCTCCGCAGTTTCCAGAGGATAATGCATTTGGCACAAGAGGCGTTATGGATAAATGTACAATGTGTGCCGGCGGACCGGAGCCTACCAATTCAGCCGCAGAGCGAAAGCTTTATGGACAAAACCGTATTGCAGAGGGAAAAGTTCCTGTTTGTGCCGCTATGTGTTCAACAAAAGCACTTCTTGTCGGTGATGGAGAAGATGTTTCTAATATTTACAGACAAAGAGTTGCATCAAGAGGACATGGAGTACAAAGTAGACCTTATGGCTGGAGTACGGCTTACGGGAGATAAGGAGATATCATGAAAAAAACAGTGCTATTTATCCTTATGACTTTAGGTGCATATGCAAGAGTGATAAGTGGTCAAGTACCATTAGTGCAAACAGATTTGAGTGCAAGCAAGGGAGGTGACCTTTTGGTTTCCTCTCAAATGATACAAAATATTTTGCATTATCAAACTTGGGGTGAACTTTTTGTTTACCTCCAAGTCCATTGGTTTAGACTCTTGTTCGCAGTTATTTTAATTGGAGTAATTGTAGTTTTTGCTATACATTACTTAATCATTGGGGCAAAAGTATTTAATGAAAACTGCCCTTGCGTGCTAGTTTATCCATTGTTTCAAAGAGTTGTGCATTGGATTGCTGCTTTGTCATTTGTTTTAATTATACCAACAGGACTTATCATGGAGTTTGGTAAATACCTAGGTGGTGGTGAATTTGTGCGAATTTCCAGACATATTCATGCCATAGGAACGGTTATTTTCATAATAGTATTTATTCCTCTGTTTTATATCTGGGTTAGAGCAATGCTTTTATCGTTTAGAGATGATACCAGGTGGATATATATGCTAGGTGGCTATCTAAATAAGAAGCATGTAAAAGTTCCTGCCGGAAAATTTACCTTTGGACAAAAGATGTGGTTTTGGATGGCGATACTTGGTGGTTTTGTTATGATTGTAACTGGAGCAGCTATGTATTTTCAAAATTTTGATATTGCTCTTTTGAGTAAACTACACTTAGACCAAGTTGATTTACTTAGAATTTCAGCAATTACACATAACTTTGTGGGAATGGCTATTTTAGCTTTGTTTATCACACATTTGTATATGTCGTTGTTTGCCATAAAGGGATCTTTACAAAGTATGATAACAGGTTTTAAATCAGTTCATGAATTAAAATATTTACATCATTCTTACTATAGAAAGCTTTTAACAAAAGGTTTTATATCTGAAGACTACGAAGAAGATAAATAGATAAAATCCTGAGGTATGAAAAATACCTCAGGATTAATCAAAATTTATATATAAATATGCAAAAATAGCATATTTATAAATGGAGAGACAAAATGGAACCAATTTTTATAACAGAAGTTACAAAGATAAAAAATAATAAAAAATTTACGGTACAAGATAGTGTTATTCGTGAAATAAAATTAGAAATATATATAAACGATAAAAGGCTAGTGGCTCTCATGGCAGCCCCAACCGATTTAAAAGAACTAACTATTGGTTATCTGATGAGTGAAAATATAATAGAAAATATAAAAGATATAGAAAATTTAGAGGTTTCAAGTGAAGATGACAAAAATTATAAAGCGTATATAAAAGCCACAATAAATGAAAAAAATATAAAAAAATTAGACACTGAAGGTGTTATAGTGAGTGGTTGCGGCAGAGGAGAGAGCACACAAATATCACTCAAGGCAATAGAAGCAAAAATCATAAAAAGTGACTTTAACATAGACGCAAAACTACTTTTTAAAGAGATGGGAGAGTTTTATACTCAGTGTCCTCTATATGAACAGACAGGTTGTGTTCATACGGCAAAAATATATATAGATGATAAAATTTATTTTATAGGTGAAGATATTGCTCAGCACAACACTATAGATAAGGCAGTCGGAAAAGCATTGGTTGCCGGACACGATATCACAAAATCATTTTTGATGGTAAGCGGAAGGCTTAGCTCTAAGATGGTGGCAAAAGCAGTGATGCATCAAATACCAATACTTGCTTCAAGAACTGCCTCAACTTGCCGAGGGGTAAATATCGCTGATAAATTTGGGCTTACTCTTATAGGTTTTGTACGAGGTGAAAAGATGAATATATACCGAAATCCGAGTAGAATCAATGTCTGATGTTGATAATTTTATAAAAAATGCTTTAAACGAAAAAGGCAAGCTCGAGTGTGCAACAGCATATAAAATATCTGCAAAAACAAAAGTTCCCATAGGTGAAATAGGTCAAAGAGCCAAAGAGTTAAACATCCGTATCAGCGAGTGTGGACTTGGTCAGTTTGGAAAATTGCCAAAAGGGGAATTTTCGAAAGACGCATATGACAGATTGAAGCCATTTTTAAATGATAAAAATAAAATTACTTGCACACATGCCAGAAGTGTGGCAGGAGGAGTCGGACTTAAAACGATCAGAGGAACTCTAGAAGTCAAAAACATAGATGTAAATTATTGCGAACTTGGTTGTTTCAAAGAAAAAACCAGAACAAGACTTTACCTAAAAACAAAAACATGGGTAGAAAATGAAAAAAAAGAGCTTCTCTTTGGAAAGGGAAAAACAGAAGTTCTCTTGGAGATACAGAGAGTCGGCTCCATCGCAAAGGCAGCCGAGAATTTGGGTATGAATTATAAAAAAGCGTGGTCGCACATCAAACTTTTACAAAAAAACCTTCATGATGTTTTGGTTGAAACAAAACAAGGCGGTGGAGTTGATGCGGGAACTAAACTGACTCCACTTGCAAGTGAGTATATAGACAAATACAAACAACTTCAAAGAGACATAGAAGAGTTCTCAAATCAAAGATTTAAAGAGCTGTTTTTGAAGCCAAGAAACGAAAGAGATTTTAGGGATTAATAAAAGTAAAAAATTGCTCTACATGTAGAGCTTAAAGGGCAACATATATGGAGTATAATAATGAAAAAATATAGAAGCTTGGCTTTAATACTAAGCCTTGTTATGACAATGAGTTTTGCAAAAGAAAAAATAGTAGTGTTTCATGCTGGCAGTCTGTCCGTGCCTTTTGCGCAGATACAAAAGGCATTTGAGGCTAAATACCCGAAGTTTGATGTACTTAGAGAACCTGCCGGAAGTAGAGCGTGCGCTAGAAAGATAACCGATATTGGAAAGAGGGCTGATGTTATGGCAAGTGCAGCATATAAGGTGATAGATAATTTACTTATTCCGAAGTATGCGAAGTTTAATATTCAATTTGCAACAAATGAAATGGTGATAGCCTATACACCAAAATCAAAATATGCAAATGAAATAAATGTGAAAAATTGGCCTGAGATATTTCTAAAAAAAGATGTAAAGATAGGACACTCAAATCCAAATATTGATCCTTGTGGATACAGAAGTATTTTAGTTACAAAATTGGCAGAAATTTACTATAAAAAGCCGGGATTTTATGATAAACTTTTGGGCTATGGAGATAGTTATCAAAATGGTGAAGAAAATAGACATAAAGTCATAGTCAGACCAAAAGAGACAGATTTGCTTGGACTTTTGGAAGCAGGAGCTTATGACTATTTGTATATATACAAATCGGTTGCAAAACAACATGGACTAAAGTATATAGTCTTACCGCCGCAAGTGAGCTTAAAGAGTAAAAAGTATAGCAAATTTTATAAACAGGCAACATTTAAGATAACAGGCAAAAAACCAGGATCTTGGATAATCAAAAAAGGTTCCGCTATGGTTTATGGTATCACAATCGTGCAAAATAGTGAAAAAAACCTGCCAAGAAATAAAATTGGTGCAATTAAGTTTGTAAACTTTGTTTTAAGTCCCAAGGGTCAAGCTATCATGAAGCAAAATGGACAAGGCGTCATAAATCCACCAATCATAACAGGTGATGCAAGTATATTAAATAAAAAATAAAAGTTTTAAAAAGGGGACTGTCCCCTTTTTTGCAAGGGAAGTGATGTTAAAAGTTGAAAATATATTTTTAAAAAAAGGGAGTTTTGTTTTGCATAAACTCTCTTTTGAAGTTGAAAAAAATTCTTATTTTGTGATTTTAGGGAAAACCGGCAGTGGAAAAACTATGCTTTTGGAAGCACTTGCGGGAATTCAAAAAGTAGAGGGAAAAATCTTTTGTGGAGATATTGAAGTGACTAATATTTCCCCGGAAAAGAGAAATTTTGGTTTTGTATATCAGGATTTTGTATTGTTTCCAAATATGAATGTGCAAGATAATATAAAATTTAGCTCGAAGTATAAAAAAATTGAAAATAAAGGAGAACTTTGTGACGATTTAGTAGATTTTTTACAAATCAAAGAAATACTAGGTAGAAATATAAAAAACCTAAGTGGTGGTGAAAAGCAAAGAGTTGCGATTGCTAGAGCGATATATTCGAGACCAAAACTTTTGCTTTTGGACGAGCCGTTAAGTGCAGTTGATCCAACTTTTATAAATTCGATTATGAAATCACTAAAAGACATAGTGAAAAGATATGATATGACGATCATACATGTAACGCATAATTTTAGAGAAGCCTCGTTTTTAGCTGATAAGGTTGCAGTTTTACTTGACGGAAGGATTTTGCAAATTGGCGATACCTATGAAGTTTTAAATGAGCCAAAAAATATAGAAGTAGCAAAATTTCTAGGCTTTAAAAATATATTTCCAACTAAACTCTTGGGTTTTGAGCAAAATGGCAGATACTTTAGCGTTGATCCAAACAAGATAGGTTTTGGAGATAAAGATGGTAACGATACATACAGTTTTGATTGCGTGATTGAAAATATCTTGGGTATGAGTGAACACTACAAAGTTTTTGCAAAAGTCGGCAATGAAACTTTTTTCTGCAAAGTTCATAAAAGCGCGCTAGAAGGAAAAGAGCTTAAAGAGGGTCAAAAAACCAAGATATATATGGATAAAAAGGATGTAAAATTTATATGAGAGATAAGGGTTTTGTGCTGGTATTTGCTTTTTTAGGTTCGATTTTATTTTTGTTTTTGACAATTCCACTTATTAAATTATTTTTGAGTGTCGGCTTCGTAAATATCTTTACAACTATCCAAGATAAAGAAGTTTATGATAGTATATTTTTAACTTTAAAAAGTGCATTTTATGCAGTAGTTTTTGTTTGTATAACTGGTATTCCTTTGGCATATCTGATAGCAAGATACGATTTTTGGGGAAAGTCTATACTGGAATCCATATTGGATATCCCCGTGATGGTTCCCCATACGGCCGCTGGTATCGCACTTTTGGTGGCATTTAGCAATGGCTACATAGATTTTATAGACACAACAACCGGCATAGTAAGTGCCATGATGTTCCTCTCTGCCCCTTTTCTCATAAATGGTGCAAAAGAGGGTTTTAAAAAAGTAGATGTAAAGTACGAATATGTAGCAAGAACTTTGGGAGCAAGCAGATTAAGTGCATTTTTCAGTATAGTTTTGCCAAATGCCAGAAATGATATCATCAACGGAGCTCTTATGATGTGGAGTAGAGGCTTGGGAGAATTTGGAGCTGTTGTGATTATAGCTTATCACCCGATGGTTGCCCCGGTTCTTATATATGATAGATTCAATAACTATGGTTTAAAATATTCAGCTCCGGTGGCAGCTGACATGATACTTGTATCTATTGTCCTATTTTTAACTGTTAGATTTGTTAATAATAGATTAAAATAATAGTATTGACTAGAGGGCTCATATATTTATGAGCCCAAAGTTGAAGGTTATTTTGCTTTTTTAAATTCTCCCATTAAGTTGCTTATATCGTGCCCATCTTTTATCCAGCCCATTATTCCTACTTTTAGATAATAGGCATTTTTAAAGCCATAAAATTTTGCAACTTCTTGAGCAACTAGAGCACTTCTAGCTCCAAGTTTACAGTAAAATACAACAGTTTGACCTGGTCTAAGTGCTAGCTTTTTACCGATAGCAGGAGCTACCATTCCTCTTGGAATTGCCTTCCAATCAACCCATAAAATTGTACCTGCAGCAACTTCTTTGGGCTCCCGCACATCCACTAAGATAAAATTTTTATCTTGTTTCATCCATTTTATGAGTTCTGTGTCCGTCAACCCCTTTGTTACCTTTACCGCAGAAGCACCTTCGGCTTTCCAAGCCGATAACATTTCAGCCTTGAGTTTTTTATCTACTTTTACAGCAGCATTTAACGAAGCACAAATAACAATTAAAATCGTCATTACCCTAAGTATTTTCCCCATAATGTTCCCCCCGTTTCTGATATTTTATTTACAGCAAAATCATAACATCACTAAATATAAGAAAAAGTAAAATAAAATGAACTTAAATTCATTTATGTATTTAAAATATTACAAAAATATGATATAATACAAATTATATATACTTTTACTGATTGGAAATAAGATGAATAAGATAAAAAAACAAAATAAAATCATAGAATCAGCGCTTAAAATCTTTTCAAAAAATGGATTTTATAATACAACGGTTTCTCATATAACTGATGATTTAAAGATGAGTGTGGGCAATTTTTATAACTATTTTCCGTCAAAAAAATCACTCGCTAGAGCAGCGATTGTTTTTATAACTAGAAAATTAGCTTCTAATTTAAGGTACATAAACAATCAAGATATAACTTCTTATGAAAAGATATCTCTCTTTGTAAAAGATTATTTTAATTTTATACAAAAAAAACCGGAAATGATAGAGTATTTTTTTAGAGTATATCTTTCAAACAGAGAGATATTTTGTGAGCATGAAGATTGTGGTTTTGCCTTGGCAAAAGAGTTTATAGATGAGGTTAAAATACTGATTGAAAATGGAGTGAAAAGTGGCGATTTTATAGAAAAAGATTTTTTTGTAGCTTTCTCCTGTATCGCGGGAATTTTGGGAGGCATGACTTTTTCAAATGGAGAACATGTATTGGAGAAAAATATAGAAATATACTGTGACGATGTTGCAAGGACAATTTGTCAGGCTATGAAGTAACGATTATTTTTTGCTATTTTGTTTTCTTTTGGCATGTCTTTTTTCTTTTTTAACTGAATGTATCCAGAGCCAGTTTACACCATAATAGACACCGACTGATACTAAAATAGCATAGATTAGTGTGCCTGCATACAGTGGTATGAAAATATTTGCCATATTGTGCTGAAACCACTCCATGGTAAGCTCTACATGTAGATGAGGTTTTCCTAGGAAAAATGCCCCGGTATGATACTCCATATAGTACATAAAAGGCATAGTTACAGGATTGCTCAACCAAACCATACTTATTGCTATAGGTACATTAAATCTTAAAAACGGAGTCATAGCAAGAACTGCTAACATTTGAAAAGGCATAGGTATAAAACCCCAAAATATACCAATCAGCAGACCTCTGGTAATAGCCTTTCTATTCACGGAAAGGAACTCTCTTGGTATATTGTATTTTTTTATGAATTTATCTATTTTGCTTTTTTTCTTATTTTTCTTAAATACTTTTCTTATCATATTGAAATTATACCTATTTTAAACACATATTTATACAACAAGTAATATAATTTTTAAAAATCTTAACAGGCTCAAGTATTGGGCGAACATGGATACTACTTAAAATATCTTACATGTACATTTTACAAAGTAAAAATTATGAAGATTGATTGTTGTGATTTAGCTTGTCCGCAGCCGGTATTAAACACAAAAAAAGCACTTGAAGAGTTAGAAAATGATTCTATACTTGAAGTTATGGTAAATTCTATTTCATCACTTGAAAATGTCAAGAGATTTGCTACAAAAAACGGATATGAAAATACAGCGGAAGAGTTGGAAAACGGAAAAACTCTTATCATTATTGTAAAGGGGTATGAGTGTACTATCGTTCCAAGCAGTGAAGAAAAATTTTTAAATAAAACAATTTTTGTTAAAACAGATAAAATGGGAGCAGGGGAACTTGGTACAATTTTAATGAAAAGTTTTTTAAAGACAATGTTAGAGTTTAAAGAGCTTCCAAAAAATATTGTTTTTGTAAATGAAGGTGTTTTTTTAACAACAAAAAAGGAAAATCTAGATTTGATAGAAAATTTAAAAGAGTTAGAAAAAAGAGGCGTGAGTATATATAGTTGTGGTCTTTGCCTAAACTATTATAAAATTCCAACTGATGAGCTAAAAGTAGGTGAGATTGGAAATGCTTATGATTCGGTCGATATGCTTTTAAACACAGAAGCGGTTTCACTATAAAGGAGAGAGATGAGAGAGTTAAACAATGATGCAAAATTAACAAAATTTGTAAAAGCTGCAGGCTGAGCCGCCAAGCTAGCTCCGGGTGAGCTAAACATAGCATTGGGAGGATTGGATTGCAGTAGTGAACAAGTTTTGGTTGGGATGGACAGCAGTGATGATGCAGCCGTGTATAAGATAGATGAACACACTGCTCTTGTGCAGACTGTTGATATCATAACTCCGGTTGTGGATGATCCCTACATGTATGGTCAAATTGCGGCAGCAAACTCTCTTAGTGATGTATTTGCTATGGGTGCAAAAGTGGCAACTGGTATGAATATCGTAGGGTTTGACGGCTGTAATCACCCTAAAGAAGTCTTGAAAGAGATATTAGAGGGCGGACAAAGTAAAGTAAGAGAGTGTGGTGGTCTCATCGTGGGTGGACATACGATAGAAACTCCTGAGATGCTTTATGGATTAAGTGTGAGCGGTTTTGTGCATCCTGATAAGATATATAGAAACAATACCCCAAGAGTAGGGGATTTGCTAATCCTCACAAAGCCTTTGGGAATGGGCATACTTACCACTGCTATAAAAGCAGATATGTTGAGTTTGGATAGTGTAAAAAATATAGCCTATATTTTATCTCAATTAAATTATAAAGCTTCGGTTATCATGCAAGAGTATGATGTGAGTGCCTGCACGGATGTAACGGGCTTTGGTCTTTTTGGACACAGTGCCGAGATAGCAGATGACAGAGTTACTATAAAATTTGATTACAGCAATATCCCAATCATGCAAGAAGCAAAAGAGATGGCCGACATGGGAATAATACCTGCTGGAACCTATAATAATATGAGTTATTTAAAAGACAAAGTCAAATACGCTCAAGAGTTAGATGATGACATAATTTTATATGATGCCCAAACTTCAGGCGGACTGCTCATAGCGGTATCCCCGACAGATGCACCAAAGCTCTTAAAGAATCTAAAAAATGCAGGGTATGAGTATAGCTCAATAATTGCCGAGATTTACCAAAAAGAGAATAAGATACTAGTAGTGTAATGCAGTTTTTCGGATTTAAAAAAGAGGGTACAGAGTTTTTAAAAAAGTTAAAAAACAATAATTCAAAAGAGTGGTTTGAAGGGCATAGATATATTTGGGAGCGTTCTATTCTAGAGCCAAACAAAGCTTTCATAAAAGATATGGGAGAAACTCTACAGATTTTAGTGCCGACCATAAAAGCTTTTCCAAAAGTCGGTGGCTCACTTTTTCGGATATATAGAGATACTAGATTTAGCAAAGACAAAACTGCGATGAAGAGCAAAATAGGACTACTATTTTGGCAGGGATCAGGACACAGGATGCAAAGCAGTAGTTTTTACATGCATTATAATGAAAATGAATAATTTGTGGCTTCGGGCATAAGAGCTTTTAAACCCCCACTCCTAAAAACATATAGAAAATATATACAAGATGAAAAAAAAAGAGAAGAGTTGCACCGGATACTTGAAGTTTTAGTCAAAAAAGGCTATAACTTGCCAGACCCAAAATACAAACGAACACCTGCAAATTTTGACAAAGACGATGAGAATATTTATTTGGCTTTATATGGCTCTGTGTTTGTATATAAAACCTACAAGATAGACGATGTATTTTATACGCTAGAATTAATCGATAAAGTATTTGCAGACTATAGTGATATGAAGGATTTACAACAGTGGGTTTATGAAATGGAATCATATGGAAAAGTAAACAAAGAAATATAAGATTTTATGATATACTTATGTGTAGGAAAGGGAAAAGATATGAAAAAATTATCATTTTTTTTATTTTTTTTATTTGTATCAAATCTTTTTGCTTCACATAATTTAGAAAAAATATCTCTACAGCTGAAGTGGAAACATGCTTTTCAATTTGCCGGTTATTATATGGCTAAAGAGAAAGGTTTTTACAAAGATGTTGGTCTTGATGTGGATATAAGAGAGTATAATCACCAAGATATATTGGGTGATGTCATAAGTGGCAAAACTGCTTATGGGGTATTAGATTCATCACTCATTTTAAAAAAATCTGAAGGCGCTCCTGTCATTGCATTGGCTGCAATATTTCAACATTCTCCTTTAGAGCTCATGACACTAAAAAGCTCAAATATTATAAAAATTTCACAATTAAAAAACAAAAAAATAATGGCAACAAAAGAGTTTCTTGAAAACCCTTATATAAAAGCGATGTTTTATATAAATAGAGTATATCCTCGAGATTTAAAAATAGTACCATCTGATTTTAATTTAAATAAATTGATCAATAAGGAAGTTGATGCTTTTGCAGTATATGCAACGGATCAACCATATAGTATGAGTAAAAGAGGCATAAAATACAACCTGATAAGTTCTATGAATTATGGTGTAGATTTTTATAGTGACATTTTATTTACATCTGAAAAAGAGATTGCGGAACATCCCGAAAGAGTAAAAGAATTTCTCATAGCAAGTCTAAAAGGATGGAAATATGCCTTTGATCACATAAATGAAACAATAGCGCTAATTAATAAAAAATATAATACTCAAAATTTTAGTTTTGACAAACTAAAATATGAAGCAAATCAAATGGTCAAATTGAGCGAAGTTCGCAGTGATAATTTTGGGAAGATAAAAAAAGCCAAAATAGATAATATCGTCACAATGTATGGTTTGGCAGGAAAAAAGATAGATAAAAATAGACTTAAAAATTTTATATATCATTTGGATGGCAAAAAGATAAAACTTACACAAAATGAGCTTAATTTCCTGCATAATAAGAAAGTTATAAATATGTGTGTAGATCCGAACTGGATGCCACTTGAGATGATAAAAAATGGAAAGCATATTGGTATCAGTGCTGATTATTTTAAGTTGTTTGAAAAATATATGGATATTCCTATTCGGTTGGTAATTACTAAATCATGGATTCAATCTCTAGAATATGCAAAAAGTAGAAAATGTGATATTTTGTCATTGGCTATGAGTACAGATGACAGAAAAAAATACTTGGATTTTACTAAATCCTATTTGTCAATACCCCTTGTAATAGCTACAAAAATGGATAAATTATTTGTAAGTAATATTGAAAGCATAAAAACAAAAAAACTTGGTATCACAAAAGGTTATGCTTTTATAGATATACTAAAAAAGAAGTATCCGGGCATCAATTTGATAGAAGTTAATTCTATCCAAGAAGGTTTGCAAAAAGTATATGAGGGTAAATTGTATGGTTTTGTAGATACTTTACCCTCTGTCTCTTATGAGTTGCAAAAAAGTTACTTTGGAGAATTAAAAATAGCAGGAAAATTTGATGATAAGTGGAAGCTGGGAATTGGTGTCAGAAATGATGAGCCGTTACTCTTGAATGTATTTAATAAGATTATAAACAAAGTAAATGAGAAGCAAAGACAAAAGATTTTAAATCATTGGGTTTCTATAAAATACGACAGAGGATTTGACTATGGCATATTAAAATACATTGGAGGTTTTATTCTAATCGGAATTATATTTTTTATATACAGAGAGAAGACTCTCAGGAAATACAATAAAATTTTAGAAGCCAAAAATCGAGAGCTTGAAATTCTAGCATCAACAGATGCACTAACAGGAGTCAAAAGCAGAAGAAACTTTTTTGATATAGGAGAACAATATATCCTAATGGCAAAGAGGGAAAATATTTATCTGTCCTTCATTATGCTCGATATAGATTATTTTAAAAAAGTAAATGATACATATGGACATATGGCAGGGGATGAAGTCTTGAAAAAGTTTACACAGATAATTTCTAAAAATCTTCGGAAAAGTGATATTTTTGGAAGAGTCGGTGGAGAAGAATTTGCTATTATGCTCCACAATACAGATGGAAATATTGCACGACAAGTTGCAGAAAAAATACGAAAACAGATAGAGAATAATTCTGTAAGATTCCAAGATAAAAATATAAATATAACAGTTAGTTTGGGCGTTGCGGAGCTAAAAAAAGAAGATACGCTCGACTCACTTTTTAATAAAGCAGATAAAGCCCTGTATGCTTCAAAACAAAACGGTAGAAATCAAGTAACTGTAGCAGATTAATTTTAATTGGTAATTATGTTACTTTTTGTAACATAATATAACAACATAAATAAACTTAAATTTTTCAAAAGGAGTTTGCAAAAATATTAAAGCTGTGATTTAAGTCTGCCATGAATTGAAATATTCTTCTAATCCATATACATTAAGCTATATTTAATTATCGATGTTAAGATTGTTGCCATAAGTAAATTAATGCAAAATTAAATGAAATTTCTAAGATTAATTTTTTTTTTAATCTAATAATAATTAGTGAAAAATATACTTTGTCAGAAGCATGGTATCTGATTTTACCGGTATTTATCAAATATTTGTGGTGATAATTTGTTATAGTCTTTTAAGGTTGTTATGATATTATAACCTAATAAAAGCCAATTAATTCTAAATACTAGATTTGAATTGGTCACAATATTGGGGGCATAAAGTGTCTTTAGAATTAAAAAATATATCTGTAGAAGTCAATGGTCGAACACATATATACAAGACTGATTTAACATTGAAAAAAGGGACAATGAATGTTTTGCTCGGCAGAACGCTATCTGGCAAAACTACACTTATGAGAATTATGGCTGGTTTGGATATCCCTACAACTGGT